>NZ_CP032418.1:1812500-1977500 GCF_003595195.1 Paenisporosarcina cavernae | reverse complement strand
GCCCTGTAGTCGAAAGTTCGTTCTCTCCTGAGTGGATCCTGAGTACGGCGGAACACGTGAAATTCCGTCGGAATCCGGGAGGACCATCTCCCAAGGCTAAATACTCCCTAGTGACCGATAGTGAACCAGTACCGTGAGGGAAAGGTGAAAAGCACCCCGGAAGGGGAGTGAAAAAGATCCTGAAACCGTGTGCCTACAAGTAGTTAGAGCCCGTTAATGGGTGATAGCGTGCCTTTTGTAGAATGAACCGGCGAGTTACGATTGCGTGCAAGGTTAAGCTGAGAAGGCGGAGCCGTAGCGAAAGCGAGTCTGAATAGGGCGAATGAGTACGTAGTTGTAGACCCGAAACCAGGTGATCTACCCATGTCCAGGGTGAAGGTAAGGTAACACTTACTGGAGGCCCGAACCCACGCATGTTGAAAAATGCGGGGATGAGGTGTGGGTAGCGGAGAAATTCCAATCGAACCTGGAGATAGCTGGTTCTCTCCAAAATAGCTTTAGGGCTAGCCTCAAACGTGAGAATCCTGGAGGTAGAGCACTGTTTGGACTAGGGGCCCATCCCGGGTTACCGAATTCAGACAAACTCCGAATGCCAGAGATTTATGTTTGGGAGTCAGACTGCGAGTGATAAGATCCGTAGTCAAGAGGGAAACAGCCCAGACCACCAGCTAAGGTCCCCAAGTAATTGTTAAGTGGAAAAGGATGTGGCGTTGCTTAGACAACCAGGATGTTGGCTTAGAAGCAGCCATCATTTAAAGAGTGCGTAATAGCTCACTGGTCGAGTGACGCTGCGCCGAAAATGTATCGGGGCTAAACAATTCACCGAAGCTGTGGATTGACACCGTAGGTGTCAGTGGTAGGAGAGCGTTCTAAGGGCGTTGAAGCTAGACCGGAAGGACTGGTGGAGCGCTTAGAAGTGAGAATGCCGGTATGAGTAGCGAAAGACGGGTGAGAATCCCGTCCACCGAATGACTAAGGTTTCCTGAGGAAGGCTCGTCCGCTCAGGGTTAGTCGGGACCTAAGTCGAGGCCGATAGGCGTAGACGATGGACAACAGGTTGATATTCCTGTACCACCTCCCCGCCGTTTGAGTAATGGGGGGACGCAGTAGGATAGGGTAAGCGTGCCGTTGGTTGTGCACGTTCAAGCAGTGAGATGTGGAATGAGGCAAATCCCGTTCCTATAACATTGAGCTGTGATGACAAGTACCACTTGGTCTGGAGTTCCTGATTTCACACTGCCAAGAAAAGCCTCTAACGAGGCGGGAGGTGCCCGTACCGCAAACCGACACAGGTAGTCGAGGAGAGAATCCTAAGGTGATCGAGAGAACTCTCGTTAAGGAACTCGGCAAAATGACCCCGTAACTTCGGGAGAAGGGGTGCTCTATTAGGGTGTTAAAGCCCGAGAGAGCCGCAGTGAATAGGCCCAGGCGACTGTTTAGCAAAAACACAGGTCTCTGCAAAACCGTAAGGTGACGTATAGGGGCTGACGCCTGCCCGGTGCTGGAAGGTTAAGAGGAGTGCTTAGCGCAAGCGAAGGTGCGAATTGAAGCCCCAGTAAACGGCGGCCGTAACTATAACGGTCCTAAGGTAGCGAAATTCCTTGTCGGGTAAGTTCCGACCCGCACGAAAGGCGTAACGATCTGGGCACTGTCTCAACGAGAGACTCGGTGAAATTATAGTACCTGTGAAGATGCAGGTTACCCGCGACAGGACGGAAAGACCCCGTGGAGCTTTACTGTAGCCTGATATGGAATTTTGGTACAACTTGTACAGGATAGGTAGGAGCCTAAGAGCCCGGAGCGCCAGCTTCGGAGGAGGCGTCGGTGGGATACTACCCTGGTTGTATTGAACTTCTAACCCATACCCGTAAGCCGGGTAGGAGACAGTGTCAGGCGGGCAGTTTGACTGGGGCGGTCGCCTCCTAAAGTGTAACGGAGGCGCCCAAAGGTTCCCTCAGAATGGTTGGAAATCATTCGTAGAGTGTAAAGGCAGAAGGGAGCTTGACTGCGAGACCTACAAGTCGAGCAGGGTCGAAAGACGGGCTTAGTGATCCGGTGGTTCCGCATGGAAGGGCCATCGCTCAACGGATAAAAGCTACCCCGGGGATAACAGGCTTATCTCCCCCAAGAGTCCACATCGACGGGGAGGTTTGGCACCTCGATGTCGGCTCATCGCATCCTGGGGCTGTAGTCGGTCCCAAGGGTTGGGCTGTTCGCCCATTAAAGCGGTACGCGAGCTGGGTTCAGAACGTCGTGAGACAGTTCGGTCCCTATCCGTCGTGGGCGTAGGAAATTTGAGAGGAGCTGTCCTTAGTACGAGAGGACCGGGATGGACACACCGCTGGTGTACCAGTTGTTCTGCCAAGAGCATCGCTGGGTAGCTATGTGTGGACGGGATAAGTGCTGAAAGCATCTAAGCATGAAGCCCCCCTCAAGATGAGATTTCCCATTACGCAAGTAAGTAAGATCCCTCAAAGACGATGAGGTAGATAGGTTCGAGGTGGAAGCGTGGCGACACGTGCAGCTGACGAATACTAATCGATCGAGGACTTAACCAAAACATGTGGAACGTCGCAAGACGTTTCCACCGAACGTGTTCTTTCAATGACATTTATCCAGTTTTGAGCGAATAAAATCTAAAATAATTAGAAAAAACGCTTGAAAAAAAGGTCAGTGTTGATATAATAAACCTTGTCCTTAAAAACTTCATAGTCCAGTGATTATGGCAAAGAGGTCACACCCGTTCCCATACCGAACACGGAAGTTAAGCTCTTTAGCGCCGATGGTAGTTGGGGGTTTCCCCCTGTGAGAGTAGGACGTCGCTGGGCTGTAAATGTTTTAAATTGAGCTAGAGATTTTATTCCGAAGTAGCTCAGTGGTAGAGCAACCGGCTGTTAACCGGTTGGTCGCAGGTTCGAATCCTGCCTTCGGAGCCATTTATTTTTGGAGAGCTGTCCGAGTGGCCGAAGGAGCACGATTGGAAATCGTGTAGGCGGGTAACCCTGTCTCAAGGGTTCAAATCCCTTGCTCTCCGCCAGATTACTTTTACTACATATGGCCCCTTGGTCAAGCGGTTAAGACACCGCCCTTTCACGGCGGTAACACGGGTTCGAATCCCGTAGGGGT
Organism: Paenisporosarcina cavernae; assembly: GCF_003595195.1. Classification (GTDB taxonomy): domain Bacteria; phylum Bacillota; class Bacilli; order Bacillales_A; family Planococcaceae; genus Paenisporosarcina; species Paenisporosarcina cavernae. The sequence continues at coordinate 1,974,374 of NZ_CP032418.1, read as the reverse complement.
CACCATTACATCTTGAACATCTCGGAGGATTAGCTCAGCTGGGAGAGCACCTGCCTTACAAGCAGGGGGTCGGCGGTTCGATCCCGTCATCCTCCACCATTTTTATTAAGTAATTTCATACTATTGTCGCGGGGTGGAGCAGTTCGGTAGCTCGTCGGGCTCATAACCCGAAGGTCGCAGGTTCAAATCCTGCCCCCGCAACCAAGGTCCCGTGGTGTAGCGGTTAACATGCCTGCCTGTCACGCAGGAGATCGCGGGTTCGATTCCCGTCGGGACCGCCATTTTTTAGCATCAACATAGTAAGGCTCAGTAGCTCAGTTGGTAGAGCAAAGGACTGAAAATCCTTGTGTCGGCGGTTCGATTCCGTCCTGAGCCACCATCGCCGGAGTAGCTCAACTGGTAGAGCAACTGACTTGTAATCAGTAGGTTGAGGGTTCAAGTCCTTTCTCCGGCACCATATCCCTGGAGGGGTAGCGAAGTGGCTAAACGCGGCGGACTGTAAATCCGCTCCTTAGGGTTCGGCGGTTCGAATCCGCCCCCCTCCACCAGTTTTTAGGGGCATAGTTTAAAGGTAGAACTACGGTCTCCAAAACCGTCAGTGTGGGTTCGATTCCTACTGCCCCTGCCAATAAACTTCACTTTTGAAGTGACGGTTTCAGAAAAACTGGATATAATAGAATAACATTGTGGCGGTCGTGGCGAAGTGGTTAACGCATCGGATTGTGGTTCCGACATTCGGGGGTTCGATTCCCCTCGGTCGCCCCATTTTTTTATCTTTTTTTTATGTTGGGGTATAGCCAAGCGGTAAGGCAACGGATTTTGATTCCGTCATGCCCTGGTTCGAATCCAGGTACCCCAGCCATTTTTTATGCGGAAGTAGTTCAGTGGTAGAACACCACCTTGCCAAGGTGGGGGTCGCGAGTTCGAACCTCGTCTTCCGCTCCATTATATTGGCGGCATAGCCAAGTGGTAAGGCACGGGTCTGCAACACCCTTATCACCGGTTCAAATCCGGTTGCCGCCTCCATATCTTTTTTTTTACTCATTCTTATTATGCCGGTGTGGCGGAATTGGCAGACGCGCACGACTCAAAATCGTGTTCCTTTGGAGTGTCGGTTCGACCCCGACCACCGGTATCCTAATTTTACATCATGCTCTTCACTAACTAGTGGAGAGTTTTTTTATTTTTATTATCGTTTTTTTGTGTAGGATCTATTTAATTCTATTTTACCTAACTACTAATTTTTTTTGAATAAAATCAAAAACACGAGTTATTTAACCATCTCCCCTTTCCATTTTTAAATACATTGAACTATCAATGATGAAAGGAGGTTAAAATATGTCGAATGAATCACAATAAAGTAATTGTGGTTGTGGGAATTCTGTTGGTGTTCAACAAGTAGATCCGTTTGCTTGTACGCAAAATGTTACGGCGGAAGTTTGCGCGCAGGCTACAGTAACGCTTGAACCTGTAGTGACACCGGGTACACCTATCGTATCTTGTATCAATGGTCCAATTATTGGGGAATGTTCAGCTATCCCTGGATCACTCCGCTACCTAACACTGGCGTGTGTACGTTTGCTGTTTCTCAAATTATTTGTGTGACGATTCCTTTAGATTTCTCAGTCAATGTTAATGCTACTCCTTCAGGAGGAGCATGCGGTCCTGTAGTTCCCGGAGAAGATTGTCCTCCACTTCCCACTGTCTAATACAGATAATCAACAGAAATCAGTTCTTCGATTAATTTATCGTGGAATTGCTGTTTGTATCTGCAGTTTTATGGATGGAAACGGAGGTGAAAAGTATGCCTTGCGAGGCTTGTACGAATTTTTTTTCGGGGGATTTTCTTTGTGTCAATGTTCCAAATGGTGGGACACTTCAGTATGGTGTTCAGTTTCAAAGTATTTCACCAGGTCCAGAGCTAGGTCAAACTAGTGTATTTTATAAAGTATGTAATTGTAACGTAGTCCCACAAACTGGTATCAGCTACGTGGTGTTTGAGTTATGTACAGGTGGAATTACTCCGATTCGGGTAGTAGTTGCCGGGGAAGAAGGAACTATTACGAATGGGGAAGCCATATTTGGGGTACCAAATTTCAAAGTAGAATATTTTGGAGATGTTGATGCAGCAGAGTGTGTGACATTTCAGTTAATCTATGATGAAGTGTTTGGTATAGAATCGTTACAACCTGGCCTTTTTGGTGTAAAAATCGGAGGTGGTCCTACTTCATCCGATACAACCGGCTCTATAGATGGTTTGCTAGTGCCCTGTGTTGTTCCTGTTAATTGTTTAAAACAAGTAACAGCGGAGGTATGTCCTCAAGCGACTGTATCGCTTGAACCAATCGTATCTTCTAGAACTCCATTAGTGTCATGTTTAGATGGACCTATCATAGGTGAATGTACGGCTGTTCCTGGTTTTACTCCACTTCCAAATACTGGGGTATGTACATTTACGGTTTCTCAAGTTATATGTGTAACCGTGCCTTTAGATTTTTCAGTGAATGTAAATGCTACTTCATCAGGAGGAGCATGTGGACCAGTAGTTCCAGGACACGAATGTCCTCCAATTCCTACATGATAGATAAAGCGAGGGAAGAGAGACACTCTGTTTTGTGAAAATATCGTGTATCATAGGCCATTAAAGTGTCTACAAATCAAAAAAACGTCTATCACATTGGATAGGCGTTTTCTTCCAAATAAAGTACCGATGTCATTCAGCAAAATGGAATTCTAGAGATAGTGAAGATATTTCACTCAAAATGAGGCAGTAAGAAAAAATTATGTTTTTTCAAGGACACAGAATTTTAAGAAATATTTCTTTAAATAGACCCTGCCAGATAGCATTGTTATTTAATGAATTCTATAAAGGTGTGATAAATTAAAATTAACTTCATATAATTTGAGCTCCTGTGAACTCTCCACCATTCACTTGTGTAAACATGTTTCCAGCTGCTTGTTGCATGAGATTTGCTTCTTCAGGATCTGTGTCAATCGTCCAGTAGAAGAGCTGTACATAGTCTCCAACGCCTTCTGTAACACTTGTTCGCTTGGAATCAATAAAAGGACTGCCAAATGCTCCAAGATTGTCCGAAGCGACAATCATCTTAAGTAGTGTGTTCTCCCGTCCATTCACGTCTACGAAGGATGTTTCTTCATTCCCAATAGTGAGAATGATGTTGCCTTCAATTGCTTTTGCAGTATATAATCCTATCGGTACTTTATATTGGAGTGAAAAAAAGTTATTCAGATCAACTCCACTATTAATAGAAGAAAGATAGGTTCCTTTTGCGATTCGGCGAAGCATCGCTTCATACGAATTTCGGTACCTGCTAGGATCAGCTCCAAATCGTTTCCATTGTTTACGTAATTGTTGAATCTCTGGGAGTTCCGCTAGAGTTGTATCTTGTAAATCAAAAAAGAGACTTTCTTGAAAAAGTTGAAGTCTGCCTTTCAACATCTGCGGGGATTCCGAGATGGTGGTAGACTGATAATAGTTCACTCCGATAAAATAGTCAGGTATATGTTGTATTATGGTTGGATGAATGGATATGTCCATTTTTCTCGCCCCCTTATAAAAACAGTGTAGCACAGGAAGGAGGAGACAAATGACTATAGAGACTTTCCAAGAAGAGGTTCGTGCATATGCGAAGTTTATTGGAATTGATAAAATAGGATTTGCTTCCGCTGCTCCTTTTGTGGAATTGAAAGCACGTTTAATTCGCCAGCAAGAATTGTCGTATCAATCTGGATTTGAAGAGCCTGATTTGGAAAAAAGAACGACTCCAAAGCTACTTCAACCGGATGCTCAATCGATTATTTCGATCGCACTTGCGTATCCTTCACGCATGAAAGATGCTCCGCAAGGAAAAAAAGGTGCTAGAAGAGGCATTTTTGCCCGTGCTTCTTGGGGAGATGATTATCACCATGTGCTACGGGAAAAACTCGCTATGTTAGAGATGTTTATCGTCGAGCATTATCCGGGCGCAGTGCTCACTTCCATGGTCGACACAGGAGAATTATCCGATCGGGCGGTAGCGGAGCGGGCTGGAATTGGGTGGAGCGCGAAGAACACGTCCATTATAACGCCAGAATTCGGCTCTTACGTCTATTTAGGTGAAATGATTACGAATATTTCATTTCGACCAGATACGCCAATTGAAGATCAATGTGGCGATTGCACATTATGTTTGGATGTTTGTCCTACGGGGGCAATAGTTGAAGGTGGTCAATTGAATGCCCAGCGATGTATCGCTTTTTTAACACAGACAAAATCTTATTTGCCTGACGAATTTCGCGTGAAAATAGGTAACCGAATTTATGGCTGTGATACTTGCCAAACAGTATGCCCGAAAAATAAAGGTGTCGATTTTCATCTTCATCCTGAGTTTGAACCTGATCCTGAAAAGGTAAAGCCACTTTTACAACCATTATTGAAAATAAACAATCGTGCATTTAAAGAGCAATTTGGTCAGATGTCAGGTTCGTGGAGAGGGAAAAAACCGATTCAACGAAATGCGATTTTAGCTATTGCGCACTTTAAAGAAATAGAAGCAGTGGATGATTTAATCGAAATCATGCAGAATGATCCACGAGAAGTAATTCGAGGAACTGCGGCTTGGGCGATTGGTAAAATCGGAACAGACGCTGGACGTGTAGCATTAGAAGAAGCAATGAAGAAAGAACAAGACCCGACAGTGATAGAAGAAATACGAAAAGGTTTAGGTGTTCAACTAATGAAATAAGGAAGTGTCGAAATGGCAATACATGTTGTACTTTATCAACCACTGATTCCAGCTAATACAGGAAACATAGCAAGAACGTGTGCTGGTACTGGAGCAAAATTACATTTGATTAAACCACTAGGGTTTTCGACGGATGATAAAATGTTAAAACGTGCTGGACTTGATTATTGGGAGCACGTAGACATTCATTACCATGAAAACTTGCAAGCGTTTTATGATGCGTATCCAGATGGGAAGTTTTATTATGTAACGAAGTTTGGGGCGAAGATTCACTCGACTTATACCTTTGACCATGCGGAAGAAGATTACTTTTTTGTATTCGGACAAGAAACGAAAGGGTTACCGCCGGAAGTTTTAGAGGCGAATCCAGAAACACTCATCCGCATTCCCATGAATGAAAATATACGCTCCTTAAATTTATCGAATGCCGCCAATATCCTAATTTATGAGGCGCTTCGTCAACAAAACTATCCGAATTTGACATGAAAAAAAGGGCTTATCCAAAATGGATGGCCCTTTTGTATTATTTCTTTTGAGCTGTACCTGGTTTGTCATCGTATCCTGCTGTAAAAATTGCAGAAAGGAACGCGACGCAAACACCTAAAATAAGAAGTAGTCTCACGATAATTGCCTCCTTCATCGGAAATCAAGTTCACTATATAGGTAGTATACTTTATTTCTAAAAAAAAAGAAATGACTTCCTCTGGTGAAGTGTGACGATAAATCGACCAATTGTGACTTGCAATACAAAGAGGAATTTTCTATGATGTGAAAAAGGAGTGTGGACGCGATGGCGAAGCACGAACAAGAACCACGTAATGGCTCAATGGCAAGTTCGATGGAAGAGTTAAAACAACTTGGACGCCAAATGGAGAAAATGCGAGATGAGAAAGAATTGAAGAAAGATCATCGAGTGTCGGACCCAGCGCAATTAGATGATGCTGAAGAAGTTCAACAAAGAGAAAAAGACTGAAGTCCTCGGACTCCAGTCTTTTTTTAATGCGGTAAATAAATGAGTTGGAATAAGAACAGAACTGCGAATATATAAAGCAATGGATGAACGGATTTTGCTTGTCCTTTAAAAATTTTCAACAATGGGTAAAGGATAAATCCTAATTCAATTCCTGTGGCAATGCTCGATGTAAGAGGCATAGTTAAGATAATAATAAATGCAGGGAATGCTTCATCGAACTGATCCCAATCGATATGTTTTACTGCACTAATCATTAAAGAACCTACGATAATTAAAGCAGGAGCTGTAATAGCAGAAACACTTGATAGTGATGCAACAAATGGACCGAAAAATGCGGCTATAATAAATAGGATACTTACTGTCAGAGTCGTTAAGCCAGTACGTCCCCCAACAGCAACACCAGATGATGACTCAATGTATGCGGAAGTTGGACTTGTTCCGAACATAGATCCAATTGTTGTCGCAACGGAATCTGCGAGTAACGCTTGGCGAGCACGAGGCATTTTTTCGCCTTTCATTAAACCAGCTTGTTTTGCTACACCTACCATTGTGCCAGTAGTATCAAACAACGTAACCAGTAAGAAGGATACAACGATGCCGAACATCCCATACTGAATGACATCTGTGATAGCAACCACTGGATTCCATACAAGAATTCCTTCTGGAAGGTGCGGAAGCTTGAAAAAGCCGTCAAACGTTAATTGTTTCGTGAAAAATGCAACGATGCCGGTCGCAATCATGCCAAAGAAAATAGCGCCGTATACATTTAATACCATCAAAATTAACGTAATCACAAGTCCGAATAATGCAAGCATCACAGGGGCACTTGTTAAGTCCCCAAGCTTCACAAGATTCTGGGGATGAGCCTCCACTAAACCTGATAAACGTAACCCGATAAAAGCGATAAACAATCCAATACCGGCAGTAATGCCGTGTTTTAAATTACTCGGAATAATTTCAATTAATTTTTCACGAAGAGGTGTTAGCGATAAAATGATAAACAAGATACCAGCGATGAAAACTGCTGAGAAGGCTGTAATATAGTCAATCGTACCGTTAGATGAAATGACGACTGTATACGTGAAAAAAGCATTTAGACCCATACCAGGGGCAATAGCTATTGGATAATTTGCAAATAAGGCCATCCATAATGTACCGATTACAGTAGAGATAATAGTCGCCAAAAATACTTGATCGAACGGAACGCCTGCATCCGCTAAAATAATCGGATTGACAATGACGATATAGACCATTGTTAAAAAAGTAGTAAATCCAGCTAAAACTTCTGTTTTAACACTCGAGTTGAGTTCTTTTACGTGAAACACGTGAGAATTCCTCCTAAATACGAACAATTTTATTAACCTTAATCATAATATTCGTTTTTTGAATGAAATGCAAGTGTTTCTTCAAACAGATTAATGTGCATGGAAGAGAATAATTTGTACAATAGTAAAGACACTTACATAAGAGGAGGAAGTTGTATGACATTACAGTTGAACTCAACAAAGACACTCGCAAACGGTGTAGAAATGCCGCGCCTAGGTTTAGGTGTTTATAAAATGACCGATCGAGAAGAATCGATTCAAGCAATGACGACAGCGCTATCTCATGGATATCGAGCTATTGATACAGCAACCATTTATGAAAATGAAAAAGAAGTGGGAGAAGCTTTTCGAGCTTCTGGATTAAAACGGGAAGAAGTATTCATCACATCTAAGGTGTGGAATAGTGATCAAGGATATGATTCAACATTAAAAGCGTTTGAGAATTCATTAAAATTATTGGATTTGGACTATCTAGACCTTTATTTAACACACTGGCCAGTGAAAGAAAAATTCGTCGATACGTATAGAGCTATCGAGCGTCTTTACGACGAAAAATTAATCCGAGTTCCTGGTGTTTCCAATCATCATCAACATCACTTAGAAGAATTGTTTGCGAAAGCAAACGTCAAACCGATGGTTAATCAAATTGAACTTCACCCTCGCTTAACTCAATTTGATTTGCGTAACTACTGTGCTGATAATAATATTGCTGTAACTAGTTGGTCACCACTTGCTCGTGGAGGACTTCTAGAAGAACCATCACTTGTTCGTATCGGCGCAAAATACGGAAAATCACCAGCACAAATCATCATTCGTTGGCATTTACAACACGATTTAATCGTCATTCCTAAATCCGTTACACCAGAACGCATCAAAGAAAATGCCGATGTATATGACTTTGAATTGTCATTTGAAGACATGAAAAATATCGATGCATTAAACATGAACGAACGGACAGGATCAGATCCGGATAACATCACATTTTAAAACAACAACTAGAACCCATCGAACCACGTAAACGCGTCGTGATTCGATGGGTTTTGTTGATTCATCCGCATTCATGAAGTTTAGGTAGTTTCGAGAGGGTGTCTCAATGTTTGGCGGGAGTGTCTCAATGTTTGGCGAGAGTGTCCTAATGTTTTAGGAAAGTGTCTCAAAGTTTGGCGAGAGTGTCCTAATGTTTCGGGAAAGTGTCTCAAAGTTAGTCGAAAGAGTCCTAATGTTTCGGGAAAGTGTCCTAATGTCAGTCAAAAATGTCCTAATCTTAAAAAAAAGCGCCCTGATCCAGGACACTTTCCTTACATCAATATTATTTTTTGAATGCTTGTTCCATCGGGTATTCTACTTTGATTTCTTCTCCGTTAATCGGGTGAACGAATAGGATGCGGAACGCATGTAATTGATAGTTTTCAGATCGCGTAATCGCCCCGTACATTGTATCTCCAACAACGGGGTAGCCAATGGAGGCAAGATGCACTCGAATTTGATGAGTGCGCCCAGTTTCTAATACGACATTTAGTTTTGTGAAGTTCGGATGCTTGCCTACTACTTCAAAGTGCGTGACGGCTGGTTTACCAGATTTCGAAACAACTTGGCGTGTAGGGTGGTGACGGTCACGTCCAATGGCTGTTTTGATAGAGCCATGATTTTCTTTGACAACGCCTTCTACTATTGCTTCGTAAAAGCGCAGTATTTTTTTCTCTTCGAGCATTCTGTCGAGCAACGATTTCATCATGGAGTGCTTCGCGATGACGATTAGACCAGATGTTCCTTGATCGAGTCGGTGAATATGCTCGGCATACGTGGCACCTTTTTCTACCATATAAGCAGTAACGTCGTTCATGAGGGTACCTGTTTGGCCATCTTCATTCGGATGGGTAAGCATGCCCGCTGGTTTATTGACAATTAATAAATGGTCGTCTTCATATCGAACATCTAAATGGTATTTTTCCGATGGAACATACTCGGAGCTCTCAAATGGTAATTGAAACACGAGTTTTGTGCCCGCGGGATAATGATGCTGCCATACGAGGGGTTCTCCTTGTTCATTTAAAATTGCTTTGGCCATTCGAAGTTCATGCATGCGTTTTTTTCCAATGTCTAATCGATCACGAAGTAATTCTTCAATCGTAATATTGTCGTCTTGTAGAGTGTACGTAAATTTCGTCAACAGATTTCCTCCTTATGTAAAATCAATCGATAGTTTTGTAAAAAACCTACTGACGACAGCATCCCGAAAATAGTTGGCATAAATTCGAGGAGAAGTAACAGGAGTGCACCTCGTTCATATACGCATTTCCGGTGATAAGCGGCAGTAGGTATGTGAAATTGCTATGTTGATTTCTACTATTTTAAAATTGTTTCATTAAAAAATGCTTCTACTTCTTCATTTGGACGATTTCCAACTAGACGAGAAACTTCTTTACCGTCTTCGAAGTAGACAAGAGTTGGTGTCGCTTCAATAGAATAGTCAGTCCAACCTTGGTCAAATTCATAAACATTGTATTGGTTGATATCCACATTCATTTTTTCTGCAAGTGGCATCATCTTTGGCGTGAATGCTTGGCAGTGCGAACAAATTGGGCTGAAAAAGTATGCCATTGTCGGTTCGCCAGATTCGATTTTCTCTTTCAATGCATCTGGTAAAATGATCGCTTGATAATTTTCATCGTCTAATTGATCAATTGTTTCTTGTTTTAAATCATTTGTACCGTATGGATTACCGTCAAGCTTCGATTTGTTCGATGCATTATTTAATACGAAAATTAATGCGAAAAGGACGATGACTACACCACCGATAATAAGTAGTTTCTTCATTGCGAGATAACCTCCTTGGCTTGTTTCATCAAGACAATACTTAGCACAATGACGAGGACAAATCCTACAAGTGCTAAAAATGGAATCGTGATAAATCCTAACCAGTTAATATATTGAGAAGTACATGCCACTTGTCCACACGCAGGTGCACTGTCCGCAAGGAATGTGAACTTTTGTATTCCGTAATGATAGGCAGAAATACTTGCGCCGATAATCGAGAATACAAGAGACGTGACGTAAATCGTTGCGTTTTTTTGTAAATATGCGACTCCTAACAGAAGGACAAGTGGATACATGAGTATCCGTTGGTACCAACATAATTCACAAGGTACGTAGCCTTTCACTTCAGAGAAAAATAAGGAGCCAATCGTTGCGACAAGTGCGACTAGCCACATCGATAAAAGGGTATTTTCTTGTTTGGATGACATCTTCTTAACTCCAATCCTGCAAAAAGACTCTTATCGTATTATAATCCTTGCGCGAAGGACAAGTAAAATATTTTCCACAGTACCTCCACTCTTATATAATGAAATATGAAGCTTTTGTGAAGGAGAGAAATCCATGTCAGAGCAATTTGATTTATCGAAATTTGAAAAAAGTATGATTATCCGTCAAACGACGGTTGAAGATATTGAACCTTTACTTGAAATGCAGCGTGTTTGTTTCCCAGGAATGGAACCTTGGAAAGTCGATCAGCTACACTCTCATTTAACTATTTTTCCTGAAGGTCAACTCGTAGCAGAATTAGATGGAAATATTATTGGCTCGTGCTCGAGTTTAATCATCAACTTTGATGAGTATGATGATCGCCATTCGTGGTCCGATGTTACGGATGACGGCTACATTACGAACCACAACCCAGATGGTTATAACATGTATGGAATCGAAGTGATGGTACATCCTGAATTTCGCCGAATGAAAGTCGGGCAACGTCTATATGAGGCTCGGAAAGATATTGCACGTCAATTCAATTTAAAATCCATTATTATTGGTGGACGAATTCCAAACTATCATGTGCATGCGAATGAAATGACGCCACGAGAATATGTGGATGCTGTTTCCCGTCACAAAATTTATGATCCTGTGTTAACCTTCCAAATCATGAATGGGTTTACATTAATGCGTATTAATCCGAATTATTTGCCAGATGATACTGCTTCAGGCAAATTTGCTACATTGATGGAATGGAATAACGTAGACTATAAACCATCTTCGAAACGCCATTTTAAAACGAGCTATCCAGTACGAATTTGTGTCGTGCAATATATGATGCGTGCGATAGAATCTTTTGATGATTTAGCGAACCAGTGCGAGTACTTCGTAGACGTAGCTTCCGATGCACATTCTGATTTTGTTGTGTTCCCAGAAATTTTCACGACACAATTGATGTCGACGTTTGATGAACCATCTCCCTCTCAAGCAATACGTAAACTAACAGAGTTTACGCCGCAGTATATCGAGATGTTCACGGAGTTAGCTGTTCGTTATAACGTAAACATTATTGGCGGATCTCACTTTGTGAAGGAAGAAAACGATGAGATTTACAATATCGCTTATTTATTCCGCAGAGACGGTTCGATTGAAAAGCAATATAAAATCCACATTACTCCTAACGAGCGAAAATGGTGGGGAATTAGTGCCGGTGATTCTGTGCGTGTTTTCGATACGGATTGCGGAAAAATTGCGATTCAAATTTGTTACGATGTGGAGTTCCCAGAACTTGCACGTATTGCAACTGATATGGGAGCGAACATTTTGTTCACCCCATTTTGTACCGAAGATCGCCAAGGCTATTTACGCGTGAAATACTGCGCGCAAGCTCGTGCCGTTGAAAATCAGATTTATTCAGTGATTTCTGGAACAGTCGGTAATTTACCGCAAACAGAAAATATGGATATTCAATATGCACAATCTGGTATTTACGCTCCGTCCGACTTTGAATTTGCTCGAGATGGAATTGTTGGAGAAACGAATCCGAACTTAGAGATGGTATTAATTGGAGACGTTGATTTAGAAATTCTGCGTCGTCAACGTCAGGATGGAACGGTGAAACAGTTAAAAGATCGTCGTCACGACGTCTACCGAGTTGAATACAAAAAACAATAGATCGGAGGGGACGTTGTGTCATTTAAACAAGCATTTGACCGTTGGAGTAGCCATGATTCCCTGGAAGCAATATGGAAAGACGAGTTAACTGAAAAACAATCAGATTCGAAGTGGATGGAAGATGCATTCTACAAAGACTTGGAATTTGGAACAGGCGGAATGCGTGGCATTATAGGGGCGGGAACGAATCGTATGAACACCTACACCGTGCGAAAGGCTTCTCTAGGTCTTGCAAACTTTGTGAAAAGGGCTGGAAATGACGCGGGACAGCGCGGAATTGTTATCGCATATGACAGTAGAAGAATGTCTCTTTCATTTGCCAAAGAAGCAGCAGTGACGTTCGCAAAAAACGATATTCAAACGTATTTATATGAACAACCGAGAACAACTCCGCAACTATCTTTCTCTATTCGAGAATTGGATGCGTTTGCGGGTGTGGTGATCACAGCCAGTCATAACCCACCGATGTATAACGGGTACAAGGTATATGGACAAGACGGAGCACAGCTTAACTTGGAAAATGCGGAACAAGTGATTCGCTTCGTGTCAGAAGTAGGCGATGAACTTTTGGTGGAAGCAGGAGATTTTGAATCTCTTGAAGCGAGTGGCAAGGTAAAGTGGATTGGCAAAGAGATGGATGATCGGTATGCGCAACAGGTACTATCTATCCGATTGCAGCCAGAAGTGGCAACAACGACTAAATTGACTGTCGTCTTTTCCCCACTTCACGGGGCATCTGGCTCAACGGTGGAACGAATCCTTACCGATGCTAATTACACAAACGTTCATTTTGTGAAAGAACAGATGGAACCAAATGGTGAATTCCCGACACTTGCATCACCAAATCCAGAAGAAGAAAGTGCATTTGAAGCTGCTAAAGCTCTTGGCAATGAAGTATCCGCACAGCTTCTTGTAACGGCGGACCCAGATGGTGATCGCATGGGGATTGCTGTGAAAAATGGCCATGACTATACACTCTTAAACGGCAATCAAACAGGCGCTTTACTTCTAGAGTATTTTCTTTCCCAACGGAAAGAAGCGGGAGAGATGCCTGCTAATGGTCGAGTCTTTAAAACGATTGTGACATCTGATTTAGGTCGAGTGATTGCAGAGTATCATGGTGCATCGACTGAGGATGTTCTCACAGGATTTAAATTTATTGGCGAGAAGATTGAAACATATAATCAATCGAAGGAATTTACGTTTCTGTTTGGTTATGAAGAAAGCTACGGCTATCTTATCCGCGATTTTGCGCGAGACAAAGATGCTGTGCAAGCAGTTCTTGGTATTATTGAAGCAGCTGCTTATTACGATACGCAAGGGAAATCGTTGCTTGATGTATTAAATGGATTATACGAACGACATGGTTACTATTTAGAAACGCTCTTGTCTGAGACAAAACAAGGAGCAGATGGCGCGCGTGAAATTTCCCGTATGCTGCAACAATTGAGAAGAGACGTCTGGACGTCTATCGCAGGAATTCCTGTAAGTTATATGGAAGATTATCAAACACAAAAACGAATCTTTACAGATGGTCGCGCGGCGGAAGTTCTCACGCTACCAAAGTCCAATGTCATAAAATATTTTCTTCAAGACGGTTCCTGGATCTGTGTACGTCCAAGTGGAACAGAGCCGAAAGTGAAATACTATGTTGGCGTTTTCTCTGATACAGCTCAGGAATCGAAAGACAAAATGGAACGGTTATCTAGCGAAGTTCTTGCGAAAATGTCTGCCCTTTAAAGGAAACCTGTTACCAATAGAATGGATAGGAAAGAATCGCAAGAGATTTACTATAGATTGGATAAAAAGCTAGCCATAGGTGGTTTATTTTAAAAAAGTACTCCTTATTGAAGTGTTTTATTCCAAGAGAAATGCACGATCATTTTTGCAAGAGATGTTTCATTCCCACGAGTGTTAGCAATAGAGCCGGTAAGTGACTAGACGTCATTTGCCGGTTTTTTTCGGTCAAAAGGATGAGGTGTATTTCCTTCATGGGTCTGAACGCGGATGATACAATAAACGATAGGATAGAGATATGGCGGAGGGGACGTAATGGATGCGAAAGAATTTTCGAATGTAGAGTTACTAAAGGAAATTGCCGAATTATTGAATGAAGAGATGGAAATGGTGCCGATGTTGCAAGGTGCATTGCGACAATTTCTTTTAGGAACTCCGTTTCAAACGGGCTGGATTTTCTTTATTGATGAAAAGGGCCGACATGAACTCATTGCGCATGAAAATCTGCCTGCATCGCTTGCCGCGAACGACTGCCGCACATTACAAAAAGGTGGTTGCTGGTGTGTATCGAAATACCGCAATGGAGAATTGAAAAAAGCGACCAATATGATTGAATGCCAACGAATTGAACAGGCAATGGCTGCGAATACGTCCGTTGAAGGAATTACGCACCATGCCACAGTTCCACTCCAATCAGGAAAAGAACGATTTGGAATTTTAAATGTTGCTTCCCCGAATACGGTTGGATTTGAACCCGACGAGTTAGCGCTACTTGAATCTGTTGCGTTTCAAATGGGGTCTGCGATTAAACGGATAAAATTGACGACGCAAGCTCAAGAAATCGCGTTAGTCGAAGAGCGAAATCGATTAGCACGCGATTTGCACGATTCGGTGAATCAATTATTGTTTTCCGTCACACTTACCGCTCGTGGTGGAGCAGAAATGACACAACATGCAGAAGTAAAAGAAACTTTTACAGAAATTCAACATTTAACCCAAGAAGCATTGACGGAAATGCGAGCACTTATTTGGCAGCTACGTCCTAAAGGATTGGAAACTGGCTTAGTGGAAGGGATTAAAGGATATGCGGAAATGATCGGAATTCAGTTAACGACTCATGTAAGTGGAGTACTTCAATTGCCGTATAAAGTGGAAGAAAATGTGTTCCGTATTGTGCAGGAAGGCTTAAATAATATTCAAAAACATGCCGCAGTTGATGCCGCTGAGCTTTATTTAACAGCTACTTCCTCTAGTTTGCTCGTTGTATTACGTGATGAAGGTAGAGGGTTTATTGTCCCGAGCGAAAAAGTCTTTCCCTCGCTTGGACTACAAAGTATTCAAGATCGAGTGGATGTCTGCGGTGGATCCGTGGAGTGGGTAAGTGAATTAGGAAAAGGAACGGAGCTGTTCGTTCGGATTCCGTTTTAGGGGTGAGCGAAATGATACGAGTATTGATCGCAGATGACCATCATGTCGTACGAAGAGGATTGTTGTTTTTCTTAAAAACGCAAAAAGATATGGATGTTGTTGGAGAGGCGACAAACGGCAAGCAAGCAGTGGAACTGACAGAAGCATTGAATCCTGATATTGTATTAATGGATTTAATCATGCCGGAAATGGATGGAATTCAAGCCACGAAGCTGATAAAAAAAGCCCAACCACATATACAAGTCCTGATGTTAACAAGTTTCGCTGATCGAGATCACGTGATTCCAGCGATTGATGCTGGTGCTTCAGGCTATCAGTTAAAAGATATAGAACCAGACGAGTTAGTCGAATCCATTCGAAAATTAATGCGTGGAGAAAATACTCTACACCCACAAGCGACAAGCTTGTTGATGAAAGGCAGAGAACCCCGCGAAATTCCACCGCATGAAACATTCCCGTTAACGCCTCGTGAACAAGATGTTTTGTCAGAGTTAACAAAAGGGAAAAGTAATAGAGAGATCGCCTCTAGTTTGTTTGTGACGGAAAAAACAGTTAAAACACATATTTCCAATATTTTTACGAAATTACATGTCCAAGATCGAACACAAGCTGCGTTATATGCGGTAAAACATGGACTAACTGAACCGAGTTCATTGGAAAAGTGATGGATAGAAACAAGCTAGAAGATTAGTAGGAGGTAATAAGAATGAATATAGTTGTAATTAGTGGAGGTCCACGTAAAAATGGACGTACAGGAATCGTCGCGAGAATGATGGAAAGAACATACGGTTTTCACACACTTGATTTAAGTGTGATGGAAATGCCGTTATATAACGGAGAAGAATCGCAAGCAAAAGAACCTGTCATTCAATCGCTTCGAAAAGCGGTATTAGAGGCAGATGGCGTTATTTTACTTTCTCCTGAATACCATAGTGCAATGAGCGGAGCACTTAAGAATGCATTAGATTTCCTAGGAAGTACTCAATTCCTTCACAAACCAGTAGCGCTTCTAGCGGTAGCTGGTGGAGGAAAAGGTGGGATCAACTGCTTAAATAATATGCGAACGGTCATGCGTGGTGTTTATGCAAATGCGATTCCGAAGCAATTAGTATTAGATCCAGATCGATTCGATTATGATATCGATGGATTAACAAAAGAAGCGGCAGAGCAAGTGCATTTACTAGTAGAAGAGTTAAAAATGTACGCTCGAATTGGAAATGAGATTAAACAAGAACAATTATCCTAATGTAAATGCACGATCCTTTCTATAGAAGGATCGTGCATTTTTTGATGGAATGATTAAGAGGAGAATGAGTTTAAACAAGTAGTAATCGAGATAAGAAAATGTCTGTCGTTGCTACTTTGTCTCGAAGAAAATCTCAATTTACCTTTTTTTCGTTGGACGAAGTCGGGCTTCTTTCGTACGTTGCTTCCATTTGTTGCGCTCTGCTAGCTGCGCAGCAGCATCATTTTTCCGTTCGATATACGCTAATTCTCGTTTCAGTTTTTCATAGCTTGTAAACCGCTCTTGTGGAAGATCTCCGTTCTGCAGTGCTTCTTGAACAGCGCATCCAGCTTGCCCTTTAGAATGATCACAATCCCGGAAACGACAATTATTCGCAAACCCTTCCACGTCTTTAAATCCTGAATCTAAGCTGTCGCTATTATCCCATAACTGAAATTCTCGCATACCAGGAGTGTCAATTAGTAATCCGCCACCAGGAAGTTTAACTAACTCTCGGTGCGTCGTTGTATGCTTTCCTTTTGCATCGTCTTCACGAATACCTTGAACAGCCATTATTTCATTCCCACTTAATGCATTAATTAAGGACGACTTTCCGACACCAGATGAACCGAGAAGAGCTGCTGTTTTTTGATCGTTCAATAACTCTTGGATTTGGTCAATACCTTCCGCTGTAACACTACTTACAGCCACTACTGGAACGCCAAAAGCGATACTTTCGACTTGATCGAGGTAATAGGACGGATCGTCACAGACATCCTTTTTCGTCAGCACAATTACTGGGTTTGCTCCCGAATCCCAAGCCGCAACTAAATAACGCTCTAATCGGCGTAAGTTAAAATCTTGATTCATCGACGTGACAAGAAAGACGATATCCACATTCACCGCAACGATTTGTTCAACGGATGTCTCACCTGCTACTTTTCGAGAAAAAATGGAGGTACGAGGCAACGTTGCATGAATAATCGCCTTTTCTTCACCTGGCATTTTCTCTACAGAAACCCAGTCACCGACTGCTGGATAGTCTCGTCTTGTGCTCGATTGATGCATATAAGATCCTGACAACGTTGCAAGCCACTCACCATCAGAAGAGACAACTTTGTAGATATGTTTATGTTCCAACACGACACGCGCGGGTTGAACTGTTTTCTTTTTTGATGTTTCTATTTGTTGCATCCATTTTTCTTCCCAAGATGCTTTCCAACCTAATTCTGTTAATAAATTCAATGTTATTCCTCCAATAAATGTATAAATAAAAAACCGTGGTCTGCGAATTAGGCAGCCACGGTTTTCTCACTTACATTCATAGAGAAATAAACTCACACGATCCATAGAAAAGTGGTGTGAGATACCGAGACTACGCCAATTCGTTTCATTACAATTGCGAATAAAGTTGTCATAATACCTCACCTGCTTTCCTTAAGTTATGCTAAGCGTATCAGAATAGAATCTTTCTTGTCAATGCTTTTTCTAGGAAATATGGAAGGTGTGGATAAATAAGCCAATGGTCATGGTTTCATCCAATATGGCTAGGGTATCTATTAATTAAGCAAGACAATCTAAAAAACACGACAACGAAAATGGAGGATTTAACTTATGAAACTTAACACAATCGCAGGCGAAAAATGGTGGAAAATTGGAGCAGCTGCATTTTTATCAGTAGGTTTACTTGCAGCTTGTGGTGATGGAGAAGATCAAGATAACGTAGACGAAGAAGAAATCCAAGATAATGTTGATGACGCTGAAAATGAAGTAGATCAAGAGATGGACGCTGAGCAAGAAGAAGATCAAATGGATGAAGAAGAAGACGCAGAATAAGCATGATAAAACGAACTCCAGAGTCGCTACCCGAAAAGGTAGTAACTCTGGAGTTTTATTATGGAGAAAGAAACTGGTTCTGGATCGTTGATTGAGTGAGCGAACTAGTAGAAAGAAATAAGCGAGCGTGTTCTAATCTTGCGGCAGGGTGTCCTAATGTTCGGTGAAAGTGTCCTAATGTTGCGGCAGAGTGTCCTAATGTTCGGTGAAAGTGTCCTAATGTTGCGGCAGAGTGTCCTAATGTTGGCCGAGAGTGTCCTAATGTTCGGCGAAAGTGTCCTAATGTTGCGGCAGAGTGTCCTAATGTTGCGGCAGAGTGTCCTAATGTTGCGGCAGAGTGTCCTAATGTTGCGCCAAAGTGTCCTAATGTTGAGGCAGAGTGTCCTAATGTTCGGTGAAAGTGTCCTAATGTTGCGGCAGAGTGTCCTAATGTTGCGGCAGAGTGTCCTAATGTTGCGGCAGAGTGTCCTAATGTTCGGCGAAAGTGTCTCAATGCCGTAGAAAAGTGTCCCAATCTTCACCTATAATGCCACGAAACAACTCCAACCTTCATTCTCTAGAACTTCCACCCACCTAAGTATCTTCAATTCCAACTTCTATTTTTCCCATTCGGTAGATTTTCGGCTTACCGAAAATCTTTTTATTCCCTTCAACCAATTAACTTCATTTCATTTCACTTAAGCGAAAAACCCCCTGTCGTCTATTCTAATTCGACGACAGGAGGTTCTTTATAGGGTTCGATGTGTACATGTACTACACATAAAGGTTTCAGGTGATGAATTTTCCGTTCAATGTCTTCTGTGATCCGGTGGCTTTCGACGACTGTAAGCTCGGGGGCAACAAGGACAGTTAAGTCAACGAACATCATATTACCATGTGTTCGTCCTTTAAAATCTTTTAATGCTAAAACGCCTTTTACTTTCGTGGTAAGGACAGAAAGTGTTTCGACTTCTTCTTCGTCAAATCCATCGGTTAAGGTGTGGACAGATTCAACGAAAATATCGAAGGCGGTTTTAATAATGAGTAAGCCAACGAGTAGTGCTGTTATCGTATCTATGATGGAGTAGCCGAATATTGCTGCAAGAATCCCGATGGTTGTTCCGATACTGACGAGGGCATCGGAGCGATTGTCATAGGCAGCTGCTTTTACAGCTGTGCTTTTTACTTTTTTGGAAAGGGCAAGGTTGTAGCGGTACACGATATACATGACGATTGCACTTCCAAATGCGACGGTTGCAGTTAAAAGTGATGGTTCTTGGTGTGTCGAGTGGAACATGCCTTGAACCGATTGAATGATTACTTGAATTCCGACTGCAAGCATGATGAAGGATGCTACGAGAGATGCGACAGTTTCCGCTCGTAAGTGTCCGTAGTGATGGTTTTGATCGGGTGGTTTTTGAGAAATTCGTAAGCCAACTAGAACGGCAATGGAGGCGATAATATCGGTTGCATTGTTTAGTCCGTCTGCTAGAAGCGCTTCTGAATTACCGACGTATCCTATGGTTAGTTTGATAGAGGAAAGGATAAGGTATGTGAAAATACTGACCCACGCACCTTTTTCTCCTTCGCGTAATTGTTTATATAGCTCCAAATTGTTTCCTCCTAGCAAGATTTCCGCCCATAAGAAAACGACTCCTACAATAAGTAGGAGTCGTGTACTATTCTTCTAGCGATTCTTGCATTTCTTCTAGTATCGTTTCGGAAGGGATTTTCTGTACTTCTAAATACAGAATATGATGACCTTCCATGTCTTTTACGGTAAATTCATAGTCTTGTTCCACGATTTTTTCACCGGTAATGGCTTCGAATTTCTTCGTCATAAACCATCCGCCAATCGTATCGATGTCTTCTTCATCTATCGTTGTACCTAGAATATCATTGACGTTTTCAATTAACATTTTTGCATCGAAAATGTAATGGTAATCTCCAAGTTTTTGTACATCTGGTACTTCATCGATATCAAATTCATCTCGAATATCTCCGACTATTTCTTCGATAATATCTTCGATGGTTACTAATCCAGAAGTTCCTCCATATTCGTCCATTAATACGGCCATATGGATACGTTCGCGTTGAATTTTCAGCAACAGTTCACTAATCGGGATTGTTTCAATTACTCGAATGATAGGTTGCATGAAATCCATCACTGGTTTGGAACCAGCATTGGAATCTTTTATATACGCAGTTAATAAGTTTTTCATGTTAATTAATCCAATTACATGATCCTTATCACCATCAGTTACAGGGTAACGTGTATATTGTTCGACGCCGATTTGTTCGAATACCTCGTTCAAGGTGGTGTCTTTGTCAATTGTACTCATTTCGGTACGTGGAGCCATAATTTCTTTTGCGACTCGATCATCGAATTCAAAGATTTTATTCACATATTTGTATTCTGACTGATTAATTTCTCCACCTTTAAAACTGTCAGACAAGATCATTCGTAGCTCTTCTTCTGTATGAGCCATCTCA
This sequence comes from Paenisporosarcina cavernae, assembly GCF_003595195.1. Classification (GTDB taxonomy): domain Bacteria; phylum Bacillota; class Bacilli; order Bacillales_A; family Planococcaceae; genus Paenisporosarcina; species Paenisporosarcina cavernae. The sequence continues at coordinate 1,953,710 of NZ_CP032418.1, read as the reverse complement.
GACTCGGATACAGGTTTCAAACCAAATAATCGAGTTAATCCTTGTGCGGAACCGTTTAAAAAGATAATGACTGGATACATTAATCGGTAAAATGCGATTAGTGGGGACGAAAACATTAAAGTGATTTCTTCCGATTTTTGAATAGCCATGGATTTTGGCGCTAATTCACCAACGACCACATGGACAAATGTTACGATAGAGAAAGCGATGATAAAGGAAATAATCGTCGATACATTTTCGCCTATCGAAAATTGTTCAAAAAGTGGATGTAACAAATCTTCAAATAAAGGTTCTCCTAACCAACCTAGTCCTAACGCGGTAATGGTAATTCCTAGCTGACAAGCAGATAAATACTCATCGAGATTGGAGATCACTTTTTTTGCTTTAATGGCCCGTTTATTACCTTCTGCGATCAATTGATCGATACGCGTTGTTCTAACTTTTACTATGGCAAACTCACTTGCAACGAAGAATGCCGTCATTGCGATTAAGACAGCAAATGCTGTCAACCGTATGGCAATTTCCAAAGAATTCCTTTGTTCCTGACCCAAATGAGGGGGAGAACAAAGTGTACACCTCCTATAGTGAAAAATACGTAATATTTATTATAATAAAAGAAGGAAAAGGAAAAGACAAATGTTTACTTTTAATGTGGGAGTGTAAATGGTGACCAAAAAGAAGATTTATCAAGAGATTTTGCAGGCTTCAACAAAATTAGGTCTGACCTCTTTTGGAGGACCAACTGCACATTTAGGCTATTTCCGCGAAGAATATGTGGAGAAACGGAAATGGTTGGATGATAAAGTATATGCCGATTTAGTCGCGTTATGCCAGTTCCTTCCGGGACCAGCAAGTTCACAAGTAGGAATATCCATTGGGATGCTTCGTGGTGGATTAATAGGTGGAATTTTATCTTGGATTGGATTTACGATTCCGTCTGTACTTTTACTCATGTTATTTGCATGGTCTATTATGCAAACAGGCTCTTTTGATAGTGGATGGATTCAAGGGTTAAAAATAGTGGCAGTAGCTGTTGTTGCGCAAGCCCTTTTAGGAATGAGTAAATCATTAACTCCGGATAAGCCACGCATAACGGTGGCAGTAATTGCCGCTTCACTTGCATTACTTATTCCAACTGCATGGGGACAAATTAGTATTATTTTACTCGCTGGACTATTTGGCGTCTTTTTTTACCGAAAAGAAGCGGTACCAGAGGCAGTAGATATTCCGCTTTCATTCGGCAAAAAAGCGGGTATACTTGCTTGGATTTTGTTTTTCGGTTTGCTAGTTTTGTTGCCGGTATTTCGACCAATCATTCAACAAACGTGGTTTTCAATTGTAGATATTTTCTACCGAGTCGGGTCCATTGTGTTTGGTGGTGGACACGTTGTTTTGCCAATGCTTGAGCGAGAAGTAGTGCCAACAGGGTTTTTAGGAGAAGAAGCATTTTTAGCAGGTTATGGAGCGGCGCAAGCAGTACCTGGCCCATTATTTACATTGTCCGGCTATTTAGGGCAATTTATGGGAGGATTTTCGGGAGCGGCGATTGCTGTCGTAGCGATGTTCTTACCTTCTTTCTTGTTATTAGTGGGAACATTACCGTTTTGGTCCATTATTCGAACGAAACCGCGTATACAAGCTGCACTTAAAGGCGTGAACGCAGCGGTCGTGGGAATATTACTCGCAGCGCTGTATGATCCTGTTTTTACAAGCGCGGTTACGGAAATGAAAGACTTTGTATTAGTATTAGTATCGTTTACATTATTAGTTGTGTATAAAATGGCGCCTTGGCTCGTTGTTTTAGTAACAGCAGTTATTGGTGCTTTGCAATATGCATTCTGGGGTTAAAGAATTGGGGGAAATGATATGACAACTCGTGAGCACGCACGAAAACTAGATGAGCAAGATCTACTCGCTTCGTATCGTCAAGAGTTTACGTTGCCAGATGGAAAACTATATATGGATGGAAATTCACTTGGACTAGCTCCGAAAAGAGGAGAGAAAGCTTTATTCCAAGTAGTGGAAAGCTGGAAAGAACACGCGATCGACGGTTGGACGGAAGGCGAAAATCCTTGGTTCACGTATACAGAAGCGTTAAATGCCTCGATGGCAAAGCTCATTGGAGCGAAAGCACATGAAGTCATGGTGACAGGCTCGATTACGGTCAATATCCACCAAATGCTTTCGACTTTTTATCAACCAACAAATGAGCGATCGATTCTTTTAGTGGATGAATTAAATTTCCCTTCAGATATTTATGCAGCGGAGTCACATGTGAAATTGCGCGGCTTACAACCAGAAAAAGTGTTACGAAAAGTGGCGAGTGAGGACGGGTATACGTTATCACTGGAAGCTATTTCGGCTGCCTTAACAGAAGAAGTGGCGGTGGTGTTATTGCCATCTGTTCTGTATCGTAGTGGGCAATTACTTGATATACAAAAAATCACGGCACTCGCACATGAACGAGGTATCATCGTCGGATTTGACCTTGCGCATTCCATCGGTTCGATACCGCATGACTTGCATGCGATTGGCGTCGATTTTGCTGTTTGGTGCAATTATAAATATGTCAATGGGGGGCCGGGTAGTGTAGGTGGGCTTTATATTCACGAAAGACACCATCACAAATTGCCTGGGCTCGCGGGGTGGTTTGGCTCGGATAAAGCAAAACAGTTTGATATGTCTCATGATTTCACAAAAGCTTCAGATGCTGGTGCGTACCAAATTGGAACACCACATATGTTTAGCCTTGCACCGATAAAAGGAAGTTTGGAATTATTTGATGAAGTTGGAATAGACGCAATTCGTGAAAAGTCCTTGCAGTTAACGACTTTATTGCGTGATATGGTAGAGCAACGTTTGAGTAAATTTGGTGTAAAGGATGTCACACCAATTGCTAACGAGTCTAGAGGAGGTCACATCGCGCTTGCGCATCCGGAAGCTGCTCGTATTTGTAAAGCATTGAAAGAAGCGAATGTGATTCCAGACTTTCGTGCTCCAGATATTATTCGATTAGCGCCAATTAGTTTCTATACCAGTTTTGAAGAAGTGGTCGGAATGGTCGAACGACTAGAAAAGATTATGCAAGAAGAAACATATAAAAAGTTCTCGAATGAACGAAATGTGGTGGCGTAAGTGAAAATTTACGATATATCGATGACGTTAAATACTGAGACAGCAGAATGGGAAGGCGATACACCATTTCAATTCGAACTTGCCTGGACGAAAGAACAATCTGGCTCGGTGAATGTGGGGAAAATCACGACTAGTACTCATATTGGTACGCATATTGATGCACCGTTCCATTTCCAAGAAGATGGATTAAAGGTGGAGCAATTGCCGCTTGAGAATTATGTCACGAATGCGGTCATTGTGGATGTGAGAGGTAAAACACTCATTACCGAGAGTGACTTACCTACAACATTGGAGGCAAATGTTAAAGCAGTATTGTTTCATACCGATGCGTGGAAGGATCGAACGGTCTTTCCCAAAGAGATTCCAGTATTTCATGAAAATGTAGTCGACTGGATGACAAAACATCTTGTCACTCTATTCGGTGTCGATTTACCATCAGTCGATCCTATTACAAGTAAGGATTTACCGTTCCATCATCGCCTAGCGAAAGCGGGAAAGTACATACTTGAAGGAATTGTCCTAGGGGATTTAACCGATGGGGTATACGAGTTAATTGCGTTGCCTCTTAAAATAGAAGGGGCAGATGGAAGTCCCGTACGAGCAATATTAATCGAGCGATAAGAAAAGACTTTCTGGAAAGTATCACGTCCTTAGAAGTAGGGCAATTTCTTTCCAGAAAGTTTTTTTAATCGCGATTTTTCACTTCTTCATATGCTAGTAAAGCGCGTTTCCTACCTGCATCATGTGACACAATCGGATTTTCTTCATACGAATTAGGTAACCATTCTTTTTGATACAACCCATTCGAATCAAACTTTTCCGCTTGTAAGTATGGATTGAAAATACGAAAATAAGGTGCCGCATCAGCTCCACATCCAGATGCCCATTGCCAACCGAATATATTATTCGCAATATCTGCATCAATTAGAGTGTCCCAAAACCACGCCATCCCTTTCCGGTAATCGAGTAATAAATGCTTCGTCAAATAGCTCGCCACATTCATACGAACTCGGTTGTGCATATATCCTGTTTCCCAAAGTTCTTTCATTCCTGCATCGACAAGAGGAATGCCAGTTTCTCCTTTTTTCCATGCTGTTAAGTGTTCCGCGTTTTCCTGCCATGGAAAATGTGCAAAAGCGGGATTTAAAGGCGAGTGAAGTGTTTTTGGGAAATGAAATAAAATATGATACGCAAATTCTCTCCAAAATAGTTGGCGGATAAATGGTTCCGCAACACTTTCCGCTTGTTGCAACAAATAGTGATACATGCTTCGAACAGACAAAGCCCCAACTGCTAGATAAGGTGATAACTCAGAAGATCCGTGTTGTATGGGGAAATCTCTTGCCACTTTATATCGTGCTATTTTTTCATGAACAAATACTTTTAGTTGTTGGATGGCTTCTTCCTCGCCAGCCATCCAGTGAACATCGATTTTATCCGTCCAAGAATGATGGGGGTGTAGATTTAAGGACTCTATGTTAGAAGAAACAGTCGCTATTGAAGTGATGTGAGCGAATGTCGCTTCTTGAACAGCTTTTACTGCTGCAGGTACGACTTTCTGTCGAGCATTTTTATAAAAAGGGGAAAAAACTTTATAAGGATCCCCGTTTTCTTTCGTCGTTTTCCAAGGAGGAAGAAGGAGTGAGCCTTCAAATGATCGAACGTTGGGGTGTGATTTTTCGAGTACTGCATCTCGACTAAAATGATCTGGGTGATACGAACGATGAAAATATATCGCATCCACATGTTCTTTTATTGTAGCGATTGTTTTCACTAAGTTTTGTGTGGAGAAATACAGCGTCCCTCCCATTTCAGTAAGCGACTTCTGTAAACCGAGTAAATTTTTATGTGTCCAATATCGAAATGCCGTTCCTAACCCTTCTTCCATCACATAAATTGGAAGTATTTCACCGTGTTGTGCAGCTGTCATAAGAGCAGGATGATCATGTAAGCGTAAATCGTTTCGAAATAATACCGCGATTTTCAAATGAAATCCTCCTTGCAATAGGTATGTAACGAGTAGCTTGAAACATAGTATACGAGAAAAAGTGCTACATCAACATTTTAAGTAGGCTAGATTACAATTGGCCGACGCTGGAATGAAAAAAATGGCTTTAAAAGGGTCGAAGAGTTGTTGAAAAGAGTCAACATCTTTCCACATCCCACGCTTGAAGAGGCTGGATTTTAAGCAATTCAAAAAACCAGAATCCCATGCATCAATTGTAGGATTCTGGCATATAAAACGTATGAGGCCGATTATTTTATGACAATGACGGTGCAGGGAGAATCTTTCACAATTTTTTCACTAACGGATCCTAAGAAAAATTTTTGGATTCCAGATTTCCCGCTATTGCCAACGACGATTGCATCCATTTCTTCCTGTTCCGCTAAATCCGTTAACGCACGTGCAGGATGGCCATCAATTGCAACTACGGAATAGTGTTGAACACCTGACGCCACTAGCTGTTGCTCAATAGTTTCCTTCATTTGCTCTGCGTACTCTCTTGCAAAATGCAAAGGAGAGTCCGGATTCGTTTCAGGAAGCGGTGGTGGCGTACTGACTTCCGTTAAAATAGGAGCAGAACCCACTTGTTGATTGCTATACGATAAATCTCCACCGACGACATCTTCGTTAATATAAGCGACTGTTAAATGACTAGCCGCATGAAGGTTCGTAAGCTCGATTGCCTTTGTTAACGCATGACGACTGCCTTCAGATCCGTCATAACCTACTAATAGTTTGTCAAACATACCATCACAAGCCTTTCAGTTAAGTAAACATTGGGAAAACATACGAGATTAAAAACCATAAAATTCCAAAGAAAATAATAATATACGCTGCATATTTAATGAATGTTGCACCGACTAATCCAGTATTTTGTCTTTCTTCGCGGTGAACCTCTACTCTTTTTTCTTCTTCCATTTGAAACACTCCTTTTCCCGTAGGATGAATTTACTTTTGAAATACCCTTTCTCAAATTTGTGTAAACCACTACACAATTGCGAATCAATTCTTTTTTCAAAAAATTGTTGACTTTTAAAAAATAAGCGTGCTACTCTTGAAAAGAAATCAAAACGAGGAAAAGGAGGTACGTGTCATGAAAAAATTAGTGGTTCTTTTATCCAATTCCATAATCTTGCCGTACCAGCCTTTGAGCATCTAATTACGATACTTTATAGGCACAGGTACGCGCCTGTCCCTATTTTCCCAGAGCACATGCCCGGAAAAGGGTATGTGTTTTTTTGCGTTTATAGATTTCCATTTTTTAGCATTAAAAGATGTCTTTCATTCACAAAAAAGGAGACGAGGAAGATGAACTACACAATGGCAAAGCAAATTTTCATGAAAGAAACACAAGATGGCGACTAGCGAAAGACAATAGAGAGAGAAGGTAATCAGCATGTTTAGCGTATTATTTAAATTAAGTTATTTTTTCAAAGAAAATTGGAAACGGTACACAATTGCCATTGGATTATTGATGGTAACAAACGTGATCGAAGTTATTCCTCCATGGCTTGTAGGTTCTGCTATCGATTCGATTTATGGCGACACGCTTACAACGAAACTATTAATGTCCTTTATAGTGGCGCTTATTTTTGTCACGGTTTTAAATTATACAAGTAACTTCATCTGGCAATATCAATTGTTCGGCGGGGCCTATGTGATAGAAAAACAACTACGTTCACGATTAATGGGACAATTTCTAAAAATGACGCCGACATTTTACGAGAAAAACAGAACTGGCGATTTAATGGCGCGAGCAACGAATGATTTAAAAGCAGTATCTGTCACGGCAGGATTCGGGATATTAACATTAGTCGATTCTTCGTTATATATGCTGACAATTTTAGTGACAATGGGAATTCTCGTCAGCTGGAAGTTAACATTTGCGGCTTTACTTCCACTACCGATTCTCGCGATCGTCATGCAAATCCTTGGAAAACGTATTCATGAGCGTTACATGAAAGCGCAAGATGCTTTTGGGGATATGAATGATTCGGTGTTAGAAGCGGTTGCAGGTGTTCGAGTCATTCGTGCGTATGTTCAAGAGCGAGCTTCTGAAAAGCAATTTGCAGCTATGACAGAAGATGTTTATCAAAAGAACATGAAAGTAGAACGAATTGATGCATTGTTTAATCCGATTACGAAAATTTTAACCGGTATTTCGTACATGATTGGATTAGGTTACGGGGCTGTACTCGTTTCGAATGGTGCGATGACATTAGGTGATTTAGTTTCGTTTAACGTTTATTTAACCATGATTATTTGGCCAATGTTTGCTATTGGGGAATTAATCAATGTCATGCAACGAGGTAACGCATCGCTCGACCGCGTACAAGAAACGCTTGACTATGAGGAAGATGTGAAAGATCCTAAGCACCCGGTGGAATTAACAACGCCATCTACTATTCAATTTTCTTCTGTTTCATTTCAATATCCAACGTCATCGACGATTAACTTAGATGGCCTCAATCTGGAGTTGGAAAAAGGGAAGACTCTTGGAATTGTAGGGAAAACGGGAAGTGGGAAAACCACTTTTATGAAACAATTGCTAAGAGAATATCCAACGGGAGACGGTACGCTTTCTGTTTCGAATGTTCCTATACAAGAACAAACGAAGGAACAAATTCGAAATTGGATTGGCTATGTACCACAAGACCATGTTTTATTCTCACGAACCGTTCGAGAAAATATTCTTTTTGGGCATCCTGATGCAACGGAAAAAGATATTGAGGAAGCAATTCGCTTGTCCTATTTCCGAAAAGATTTGGAAATGTTGCCTCTCGGACTTGAAACACTAGTTGGAGAAAAAGGAGTAGCACTCTCTGGTGGGCAGAAGCAACGTATTTCCATTGCGAGAGCACTCATTAAAAATCCAGAATTACTCTTACTTGATGATTCACTTTCCGCAGTAGATGCGAAGACGGAAGCAAAAATTATTGAAAACATTCAACAAGAACGTCAAGGGAAAACCACGATCATCACAACTCATCGTCTTTCTGCGATTCAACATGCAGATTGGATTATTGTGTTAGATGACGGGAAAATTGTGGAACAAGGAACTCATGAAAGTTTACTAGAAAATGCGGGATGGTATAAAGAGCAATTCGACCGTCAGCAGTTAGAGGAGGTGTCCTCATGAGTACAAGAAAACAATTGTGGCAATATGCCATGCATTATAAAAAACTCCTGTTTACAGGAATAGGACTTCTTGCGATTGCAGTCGCTGCGGATTTAGCAGGACCGTTAATTGCAAAAAAAATTATTGATGATCATATTGCGGGTGCTACTGGGGGAATAGACTTCGGTCCGATCGCTTGGTTATTAGGCATATTTTTTGCTACGACGATTGTTGCAGCGATTTTTCGGTACGGAGAATATTTAACACTACAAAATGCAGCAAATCGGATTATACAAAAGATGCGAAACGATGTGTATGGACATATTCAAACATTGCCGATTCGTTATTTTGATAATTTACCGGCAGGGAAAGTCGTCGCACGTATTACAAATGATACGGAAGCCATTCGGGAATTATATGTGACGGTCCTTTCTCAATTTGCTTCTGGCATTATGTACATTACAGGTATTTACATCGCTCTATTTTTCCTCGATTGGAAAATGGCGAGTCTTGCGTTAATCGTCGTGCCATTACTCATTGTATGGATGAAGTTTTACCGAGTCTATGCGTCGAAATACAATCACATCATTCGTGAAAAAGTCAGTGAAATGAATGCGATGATTAACGAATCGATTCAAGGGATGACCATTATTCAGGCGTTCCGTCGTGAGAAACAAATGCAAGCTGAATTTGAAGAAATGAATGAAGAGCACTACAGCTATCAAAACAAATTGCTCTATTTAGATGCCGGCACGTCTCATAACTTGGTCGGTGCCATCCGCTCAATGACGTTTGTATTATTCATCTGGTATTTTGGTGGGGCAAGTTTGAATGCAACTTCTGCCATTTCAGTAGGGGTATTGTACGCATTTGTCGATTACATCACACGATTATTTAATCCAGTGACAGGTATGGTCAATCAATTAGCCAAATTAGAACAAGCACTTGTTGCAAGTGAGCGCGTATTCCGTTTACTTTCTCGTCAAGGGGAGCCAGTAAATGATGAAAAGGTTGCTCGTTACGAAGGAAATGTTCGTTTTGAGGATGTTTGGTTTGCTTACAATGAAGAAGAGTATGTATTGAAAAATATTTCGTTTGAAGCAAAAAAAGGAGAGACAGTCGCTCTAGTAGGTCATACAGGTTCTGGAAAAAGTTCGATTATGAATTTGCTCTTCCGATTCTACGACGTTTCCAAAGGTGCTATTACCATTGATGGTCAAAATATTCAAGAACTCTCCAGACAAACGGTTCGAGATCATATGGGAATCGTCTTGCAAGATCCGTATTTATTTACAGGAACCATTGCGACGAATGTCAGCTTAGAGGATCCTAGAATTTCAAGGGAACGAGTGCAGGCTGCACTTGACGCAGTTGGCGGGGATCGAGTGCTGAAAAATTTACCTGGTGGAATAGATGAACCGGTAATAGAAAAGGGAAGTACGTTGTCCTCCGGTCAGCGTCAATTAATCTCATTCGCACGGGCATTAGCATTTGACCCAGCAATTCTCATATTAGACGAAGCGACATCTAATATAGATACGGAGACAGAAGAAATTATCCAGCATGCAATGGACGTCTTGAAAAAAGGTCGAACAACATTTATTATTGCTCACCGACTATCGACGATTAAAAATGCAGATAAAATTCTTGTCCTTGATCGTGGAGAAATCGTAGAACAAGGATCCCATGATGAACTTATTGCGCTCGGTGGAAAGTATGAACACATGTATCAGCTTCAATCAGGCTCCAATTTCTCTATTACAGCAAGTTAAAAAACAGCTCGGATCCTCGGATTCGGGCTGTTTTTGTTTGCTAGGAATGAACTGCCAGCTAGAAAGTAGGAGTTCTTAATGTTTACTTGGTATCTACATGCGGAAGTTCCGATGATCAATCGACAACTACATGTCGTTCATATTTCCGATGACCTCAATCATATACATGAAACAGCATTAACTCATGCACCATCTTTTCGACAGTTTCGAGGTTATCAGGCGCCTCACCATGCCAAGAAATAGCACCATCTTTTTGGTAATCAGCCGTAAATTTTTTGGATTGATAATAAAATGAGATAATCCAACCGGGCAAACTCTTATTTTCATACATTGGCTTAAATTGAAAATGTTGTAGCATGACAAACTCCTTTCATGATGACTACTCCTATTACATATAGTGCTAGAAACAATACAAATGGGAGTGTGTCGATTTGTTTATAATAGACCTTGAAAAAGCGATTCATGATGAATACCATGATTATTATACGTACAAATATTTAGAGAAAATGACGGATAATACAATGTTTCAGCATTTCATTAACCATGCAAAAGAAGATGAACGGACGCATTATGAAATGTTTCAACAACTCTATTATATGTTGACGGGGCGATTTGTTCAAAATCTTGTTAAACCGGATAAACCAACAAACTTTCACGAAACAGTGAAGAAATCATTGGAAAATGAGCTACATGCGACGGATTTTTACAAAGAAATGTTTTTAGAAATCCCCATCCCACAGGCTTACGCTCCGATGTTCATCGCGATGCACGATGAAATGGAACACGCCATTCGCTTTTCGACAATCTATAATGCAAGGCAATAGCAGCTTATTTTTGCTATAATGGTCATTAGTTTGAAGAAAAAGGTGACCATGATGGAAATAGTATGGATGATAATTTTTATGGCATTTATAGGTGCCTTAATTGGTGGGTTCACCAATCATTTGGCCATTAAAATGCTTTTTCGCCCGCACGAAGCAAAATATATTGGATCTTTTCGCATTCCATTTACGCCGGGATTAATACCAAAGCGTCGAGATGAGCTGGCTAAACAGCTAGGACGAACGGTTTCGGAACATTTGCTGACACCCGAAACGTTCAAACGACGCTTCTTTTCATTGGAAATGAAAGACAAAGTCGCAAGTTACGTTGCAAGTCTCACAGCAAAACATGTTTTTGCGTCTCCAAAATCGATAAATGATTGGCTACAATTAGCAGAAGTAAAAGATGCTTCTACACGAGTTAATACACTTGTTGCCAATCAAGTACACGCAAAAATCACTTCCTTACAAGCGCAAATCACGTCAAAGTCGATTCGCGAGTTAGCTCCTTCTGAATGGCAATTAGTAGCGGAAGAGAAAATACCAGAAATCGCCACGTACATGCTAACAAAAGGCTCTGATTACTTTGCTTCTGATGAAGGAAAAGCGACTATTAAACGAATGTTAGATGATTTTCTGTCTTCGAAAGGAACATTTGGAGGCATGATTCAAATGTTCATGGGGGATTCGCATTCTATTGTGGAACGAATTCAACCTGAATTGCAGAAATTCATGCAAGCTCCAGGGACCTTTGAGTTAATTGTTCGTCTTATTCGCACTGAATGGGAAAAACTGCGGGATCGACCTATTTCGGAATTAGTAGGAGAGTTAGATTTATCTCCTATTTCTGCTAAAGTGACCGAATATATCAAGCAGGAGTTAGCAATGGAAGAACGACTAAACTTGCCACTTTCACATTACTGGCCAACGGGACAAGCGTGGGTCGAGAAAAACGTCATGCCTAGACTCCTTGATACGGTATTTGTCACTGCAGAAAGAGAGTTAGCTACCGTGATTGAAAAGTTACAGTTGGAAGAACTAGTTCGTGAGCAAGTCGATACTTTTCCCGTTCAACGACTAGAAGATTTAGTATTAGGAATATCAAAGCGAGAATTTAAAATGATTACAGTACTTGGCGCTATACTTGGCGGTCTAATTGGAATTATCCAAGGCGTCATCGTCACACTATTTAATGTTCTATAGGAGGAATTAACATGTCAGTAAACATTTATGATGATATCAATCGATTAGAAGGTACATTACGTCAAACCACAGAATTCACAGCATTACAACACGCAGTGGACGCCGTAAAATCCGATGAAGAAGCATTAGCATTATTTAAAAGTTTTCGTGATTTACAAATGAAACTTCAAGACAAGCAAATGAAAGGCGAAGAGATTTCTGGTGAAGAGCTAGAATACTTCCAAAAGACAGCGCAGCTAGCACAAGGAAATGAAAAAATCGAAAAAATGCTTCATGCAGAGATGGCACTTAGTGGGTTAATTGAAGAAGTGAACCGCGTATTAATGAAACCAGTGCAAGCAATTTACGAGGGAATATAGAAACATGAAAACAATACACATTCCTGGAGAATTTCCTCAGGATTGGATTCGAAACTTTACACATATCGCTAATTTATTTTTTGAAGAAACGAAGATCAGTTCATCGAGTGAAGAAGCGGAGTTGCAAATTGAACTTTCATTCCACGAAGAAGATGGACAACTAGTTGCAGAAGGTAAACTCGAAGACTTGGTTGCATATTTCCAGGAAGCTGCATTTGAACATGTAGATGATCGTGAAATGCGCAAGCAACAAAAACGGGCACTTGCTCATGTTTTGTTAGATGTCATGGAACAAAAAACAGGTATGCATCAATCTTGGGGCATTCTAACAGGAATTCGTCCGACAAAGCTTTATCACCGTGCTCGTATGGCTGGGAAAACATATGAAGACATTCGAAAAGAACTTCAAACGTCGTACCGTTTAAGTGAAGAAAAGATATCGTTAATGCGAACGGTAGCGGATCGACAGCTTGCCACAATTCCTGATTTAGACTCAATTGGTAATGAAGTCAGCGTTTACATTGGCATTCCGTTTTGTCCAACAAAGTGTGCGTATTGCACGTTTCCTGCATTTGCTATTCATCGGAAAAATGGACGTGTAGATAATTTCTTAGATGCATTACATGTCGAAATTCGGGAAATGGGTGCTTGGATGAAAGCACACGATATCACGATCACTTCTGTCTACTTTGGTGGCGGAACACCAACTTCCATCGAAGCGGACGAAATGGATGCACTTTACCAAACGATGTGGGATTCCTTTCCAAACCCCGATAAAATCCGAGAAATTACAGTGGAAGCTGGAAGACCGGACACGATTACACCTGATAAGCTAAATGTCTTGAAAAAATGGGGTATTGATCGAATTAGCGTGAATCCACAATCCTATACAGATGAAACGTTAAAAGCGATTGGACGTCATCACACAGTGCAAGAAACAATCGATAAATTTTGGCTAAGCCGGGAAATGGGCATGAACAATATTAACATGGATTTAATCATTGGATTGCCGAACGAGGGACTTGCAGAATTCGAACATTCTCTTGCCGAAACCGAGAAAATGCAGCCAGAATCACTTACGGTTCACACGTTGTCATTCAAACGTGCTTCTGAAATGACACGAAATAAAAAGAAATACGAAGTAGCAGACCGCCCAACTGCAGAAGCAATGATGGAGCGAGCAGAAACGTGGACAGAGGAAAATGGCTACGTTCCATACTACTTGTACCGTCAAAAGAATATTTTAGGAAACCTCGAAAATGTTGGATATTCTAAACCTGGTGAAGAAAGTATTTACAACATCGTCATCATGGAAGAAGTGCAGACGATCATTGGGATTGGCTGCGGAGCATCCAGTAAATTTATTGATCAACAAACAGGAAAAATCACGCAATACTACAATCCAAAAGATCCGGCTGCCTATGTCATGACATTTGAAGAAGCAACCGCAAAAAAAATAGAATTGCTAGAAGAAGTATATCCAACAATGAACAAAATAGAGCAGCCTATTTAAGAAGGCATATGTTTAAACCATGGACATCGTGTTCATGGTTTTTGCGTGTGGTGGAAAAGAGTAACAGAATGAGGAAGTATTTCTTTTATGAGTGGGAATGTCCTGTTAAGAAATAGAAGAATCATGCAAAAAAGACGGGGAAACATGCAAGAAAGGAGTGAAAACATGCAGAAATCTCAAATCTACTGTTAAGAAACACAAAAAACATGCAATGAGCCATTTATTTCCAATGAAAGATTTGTAGCGGGGGAGATTATTTTGCTTCGATCAGTGCGTTTTCGCAGGCGAAAACGTTCCTATTGGATGAAAGAGTGAAAATGCAATCTAATTGAAACGTGTAGAGATTGAGAATCTCCTGTTAGGAAACAGAAAAAACATGCAAGAATGACGGAGAAACATGCAGAAATCACAAATCTCCTGTTAAGAAACACAAAAAACATGCAATGAGCCATTTATTTCCAGCAACCATAACCGTCCTATATGTGCGTTCTACTGGAGCTACTTTATTTTCACAACAAATTTCTCCAAACAAAAACAGACCCTACAAAGTAGGGTCTGTTGGAAAGGTAATATTATAGTTTGTTAACGTTAGCTGCTTGTGCACCACGTGCGCCTTGCTCTACGTCGAAAGAAACTGCTTGACCTTCGTCTAATGATTTGAAACCTTCACCTTGGATAGCTGAGAAATGTACGAATACGTCGTCGCCATTTTCGCGCTCGATGAATCCAAATCCTTTTTCTGCGTTAAACCATTTTACTGTACCTTGTTCCATGTTTGTTGCCTCCTATGTGTATCACACACAAATTAATACTATCCCTGCAAGTGATCATTAAGACGAAAAGTTAAAACCAATCTGTTCTTTCACACCGATACAAAAATAATTCTCTTTTATAATAGCACGTATAAACTTCGTTTGCAACTAAGAAGATTATGTTGATGGAAGAAGGAGTTCGACATTTCAGGTAGAATAGTAGAGAAGTGAGTAAAAGAAAATGAGGTGTAACGATGGAATACGAAACAATTCAATTAGTAAAAGAAAATCGTCGAGGTATTTTGACGTTGAATCGACCACAGGCGATGAATGCGATGAATGATGTGATGATGAAAGAATTGGCGGATTGCTTAGAGAGTCTTCAAAATGACGCGGAGATACAAGTGCTGATTATTCGTGGTGAAGGAAAAGCGTTTTCCGCGGGTGGCGATATTAAAGCGATGGTGAATCCTGATGCACCAATGGATATGTCTCTTGTAATGGGGGATATTACGCGATTAGCGAAAAATCTGTATACACTACCAATGATTACGATTGCATCGGTTCATGGTGCGTCTGCTGGACTAGGTTTTAGCCTCGCATTAGGCTGTGATATTGTCATTGCAGAAGAGAATGCGAAACTTGCGATGAATTTCATCGGGATTGGGTTAGTTCCAGATGGAGCAGGTCATTTCTTCTTAAAAGAGCGCGTTGGAATTCCGAAGGCGAAACAATTAATTTGGTCCGGTAAAGTGATGACTGGTCACGAAGCCTTAAGTCTTGGCCTAATTGATGAAGTTGTGGCAGAAGGAAAAGCATTTGAACACGCGGAGATTACGGCGACTGGTATTCTTCATGCACCAGTGAAAGCAATGATCGCTTCAAAACAAATTTTACATACGCAGAATATTCATGAGTTAGAAAGAATATTATCTTTAGAAGCTACCTCTCAAGTAGCGATGCGTAAATCGACAGATCATTTAGAGGGAATTCAAGCATTTGTTGAAAAAAGAAAACCTTCTTTTAAAGGGGAATAAGAAAAGTCTGGGAGAATAAAAAAATTCTTCCAGACTTTTTTACTTAAACGTGAAACAAAATGAGCTTCCCAGCCGTATTAACTAATCGGTGAGTCTTTTCGGATAAATCTTTTTCTTCCAGTTTGTCCGGACCTTTCTCTTTTGCTTCCTCGTCAGATGCGAACTCCCAGTTTTCTTCGACTATGAGTTTGCCTGTAGGTTCAAATGCAGTAAATTTATACGTTTTCACTCGTATCGCCTCACTTAATTAGAGTAGTTTCATTATACAAATAAATGGATGGAAAACAAAGAAGGGGGAAACAAAATGGCATTAAAACTAGAGCACGTTACGAAAAAGTTTGGTTCATTCACAGCTGTAGAAGATTTGACGTTATCGGTGAATGAGGGACAAATGTACGGTTTTCTTGGGGCAAATGGCGCTGGTAAGACAACCACTTTTCGAATGATTCTAGGATTGTTAGATCCAACGGAAGGGGACATTACGTGGAAAGGCAATCGTTTAACGTATCACACGAGTCATTCTGTTGGATATTTACCGGAAGAACGTGGACTTTATCCAAAAATGAAAGTGGAAGAACAACTAATTTATCTGGCGAAATTGCGCAATATGCAAAAAAATGATGCTAAAATTGCAGCCGCAAGATGGATGGAACGATTTGATGTAAGTCACTACGCGTCCAAAAAAGTAGAAGAACTATCAAAAGGAAATCAACAAAAAATCCAAGTCATTTCTTCCTTATTGCACAATCCTTCGCTTCTTATTTTAGATGAGCCGTTTAGTGGACTCGATCCTGTAAACGTAGAGCTGTTAAAAGAAGCAATCATTGACGTGGCAAAAGAAGGGGCAACCATTGTTTTCTCCAGTCACCGAATGGATCATGTTGAAGAACTTTGCGAAAATCTCAGTATCATGCACCACGGAAAAACGGTGGTAAGTGGTTCATTAAAAGAAGTGAAACGCGGATTTGGAAAACAAAATGTGCAACTGAAAATGGAGCAGGATCTTTCCTCTTTACTACATACACCAGGCGTTTTACAGTTTAAACCAACAAAAGAAGGAGGCATCTTCCAAATTTCCGACGAAAAAGTAGGAGACGATTTATTGAAAAAGGCAATCGAATTAGGACCAGTACGACACTTCTCCATTGAAGAGCCATCCTTACAAGAAATTTTCATTGAGAAAGTAGGGAAACAGCATGTCTAAATTTTGGACTATTTTTGCACAATCATTTAAAACGAAAGCACAAACAAAATCGTTTATCATTACGACGGTCGTTGTCGTCTTTGCCATTTTCTTATTAGCGAATATTTCTTCGATTATTGAAAAAGCTCAGCAATTTGGCGGTGAGGATAATGACAACAAAATAGCGGTCGTTGATCACTCAGGAGAACTTTTCACACCATTTCAACAACAATTAGCATTACAAGAATCATCGTTAGAATTAGTAAAGACAGACAAATCGGTCGATTCCTTAAAAAAACTAGTGAGTGATGGAGACTTCTCCAGCATTCTAGAACTCGATTTAGATGCACAGAAGACTATTCAAGTCACGTACACGTCCGAATCGGCAAATGACGTGATGAAGCCACAGGAAATTCAAGAAGCTTTACAAGCTATTCAAACGTCGATTAAAGCAGAAGGGTTGAATTTAACGGGCAATGAAGTAAACGAATTGTTCGCGCCAATCCAGTTCGACCAACAAGCCATTGTGAAAAATTCTCGATCCGAGGAAGAATTAAGTGAAGCGAGAGGGCTTGTTTATGTGCTCATTTTCGTCATTTATTTTTCCGTTATTTATTATTCCAATATGATTGCAATGGAAGTTGCAACAGAGAAATCTTCTCGAGTAATGGAAATCATGATCTCCAGTGTCTCTCCAGTGAAGCATATGTTTGCAAAAATTCTTGGAGTTGGAACCCTTGGTTTACTGCAAATAGCGATTTATGGATTAGCAGGGTATTTCGCGATTAAAACAAGCTCTTCAGATATGACATCCGGATTCTTCCAATATTTCGGGTTTTCAAATGTTGCAGTTTCAACGATCGTTTTTGCCGTCATCTTTTTCTTGCTAGGATACTTCTTGTACGCAACGCTTGCTGCTCTACTAGGATCACTCGTTAGTCGCACGGAAGATGTACAGCAGTTAATCATGCCAATGACATTCATCATCATTATTGCAGCGTTTATTTCATTTTCCGGACTGGGAAACCCAGAAGCAGCATACGTAACATATACATCGTACTTCCCGTTTTTTACACCTCTTGTCATGTTTTTACGTGTAGGAATGCTCGATTTGCCAATTTGGGAACCAATTTTAGGAGTGGCAATTTTAGTCGTTTCGATTGCGATTATGGGCTATTTCGGTGCACGAGTTTACCGAGGTGGAGTCTTAATGTATGGACCATCTCAATCGTTAAAGGATATTAAAAAGGCAATTCAATTAGGGAAAAGCTAAGTATGAACTAAAAATACTTATCCAATGATCATCGTCAATTTTCCTTTCAGGGGAATTGGCGATTTTTCATATCAAATGCTAAAATAAGAACAAATATTCGTTTTTTTATAAAGGAGTTCACCTATGTCTTCTATTCGTTTTTTTCATGCAGCTGATTTGCATTTAGATAGTCCATTTAAAGGAATATCCAACCTTCCACATAAGCTACATCAAACCCTTCGAAATAGCACATTTGATGCTTATACCAGATTAATAGACTTAGCCCTTGAACATAAACCTGATTTTCTACTGATAGTCGGAGATATTTACGACGGGGAAGAAAGAAGTTTAAAAGCGCAAGCGCATTTTCTTCGGGGAATGGAGAAGCTAGAACAAGCTGGGATTCCGGTTTTCATTAGCCATGGCAATCACGACCACTTGAGTGGGAAATGGACTAGATTTCAGCTGCCGGCGAATGTGCATGTTTTTGGCAATGAAACATCTTCTGCTTCGTTACAAGTGAATGGAGAAACAGTGGTGATTCATGGTTTTAGCTACCCGGAAAGACATGTGAAGAAGAGTCGGATGACTAGTTACATACCACGAGAAAATCCAAAAGAGATTCATATTGGTATGTTGCACGGAAGTATCGCAGGCGACACGTCACATGATGTTTACGCACCGTTTACAAAAGAAGAACTTCTGTCAAAAAATTACCACTACTGGGCTCTCGGCCATATTCACAAACGCCAGATACTTCACCGAGACCCATCAATTGTGTATCCAGGAAATAGTCAAAGTCGACACCGAAATGAACAAGGAGAAAAGGGTTTTTATGAAGTGACAATCGACACAAATGGTACAGAATTAGCTTTTCATGTGACCTCTCAAGTGGTTTACGAACGAGTAGAGGTGAAGTGTCCAGAGCTACAGCATGCAAACGATTTTTACCGTTTTATCGAAGAAGTTTGTGACGACACTAGAACTCGCGTTGGAACGGCTATAGTAGATATTCGATTAACAGCAGTCGGGGAAACAGCGAAGGAACTTCTGGAAAGTACTCCACTTGACGAATGGCTCGAGTCGTTACGAGAAGCAGAAGAAATGCACGATCCGACCGTTTTTATTCGTTCGATAGAGCTAGAGAAACCAACGCAAATGAATCCGTCGGAAAATAGTTTGGCGGGCATTTTACTTCAAACGATGGCTGCGTGGGATGACAAAGAGTGGAAAACGGTTGTCAAAGATGTTCATCAGCACGCGAGATTAAGTAAATACTTAGAGCCTCTTTCCATGGAAGAAAAAGAGGAAGTAGCGAATGAGGCAACGAAAATTATTATATCCCACGTAGCGAGCGAGGAGTGATGATATGTATCTGAAAAAGCTAATAATCTTTGGCTTTGGACAGCACGAAGATCGTAAATTTGACTTACAGTCGAATATGACTGTTTTTTTGGGGGAGAATGAAGCAGGGAAAACGACGATACAACAATTCATCTTATCGATCCTGTTCGGTTTTCCACTTCGGAATCAAGGCCTTCAAAGATATGAACCAAAAACAGGTGGAAAGCATGGTGGACAAGTTCATCTCCATCATGAAAAATATGGTCATGTCGTGATCGAACGAGTAAAAGGTAAGTCCGCTGGAGATGTAACAGTATATCTAGAGGACGGCACTCGTGGATCCGATGATTTACTACGCGATGTTGTGTATGGCTATGATAGGAGTTCATACGAAGCAATTTTTTCTTTCTCTATCCACCAACTACAGCAATTTGAAAAAATGACAGAAGAAGAAGTGAGCCGGACATTACTAGCTTCTGGAACTACAGGAGTCGATCAACTTGCAGTATTGGAAACAAAAATGGGCAATGAACTAGCCGATTTATTTAAAAAAGCGGGAAAAAAACCGCAAATGAATGTGCAGCTGGAAAAAGTGCGTGAGCTGGAAACGAAGATAAAAGAGATTCGGGAGAAAACGGAACACTATGAACCATCTATCAATCGTTTGAACGAAATTACTTCGAGCTTAGAAAGGCTGCGTCAAGAAGAACACCTGATTACGAAGGACTTATCGCTACTTCAAAAGCTGAAGCAAGCAGGACCACTATTTATAGAGAAAGAGCAGCTGCTAGAAATTCAATCCGAAAATGATCAACAACAATTCCCTATAGATGGGGTTCGGCGATGGGAATCACTGCGAGATAAAGAAAAAGAGAGTGACGCTCGAATCACACGGTTAGAAGAGGAAATAGAGGAATTAAAAAACGTCCTAACGAATGACGTGAAAGAAATTGATATCGCTTCGATCGATCAGTTTTTAACGAAGGAAGTTGAGTGGCATCAAACGCACGCGAAATTAGCGGAAATACAGCAAAAAATCGTCACGTTAGAAGATGAACTCGAACAAGAGTATCAATTAGTTGGCATCCAGACAGAAGAAGATAAACAACGACTTCTAGCGCAAAATGTTTCATTGGAAAAAGAAACGGCATTCTTGACAGCGTTAAAACACGTAGAAGAAGTCGAGAAGACGCTTGCGCAGAACAAGACAAACGAAGCACAAGTTTTAGATCAACGAATTATAGTGCGCGAAAAATTACAGCAGTCGGAGCAGCCGGAAGATGTTGAAAAGATACAGGCACAAGTATTTGAAAAAGAACAACAGCTCGCTGAAGCGAAACTGTCGAATCAGTCCACTTCCAAATCGACCACCTTGCATCCTTTGCTACTTGTCGGTCTAAGTCTTGGCTTTTCCATTATTGGCAGTATCGTATTATCTGACTACCGAGTGATGATACTTGGAATCATTTTGGCTGCTATTTTATATATGTTAGCTGCGAAAGAGAACACGACTTCCCGTGAAACCGTATCAAAAGAAACGATGGAAGCGTTGGAGCAGGAACTATACGATTGGAAGCAGCGGAAAGAGAAGGCAATAGTAACGAAACTACAGCGCGATCAATTGAATGAACAACTAGAAGAAATCGAGCGTACTATAGGGCGGACACAAGAGGCGTTGAAGCTCACCCAGGAAACATACGAAGAAGCGAAAAAGTCTCTTACAACATTTGCGGAGCAAGAAGGACTACATCAGCGCACGTTAAATGAAGGAACGTTTGTGAAAATTCGTCATCTGCAACGAGTAGAAAAACAAATAGATCGATTACGACAAGAGTACAATTCGGGGACAACACAAGTGAATGAGTGGCTAGCAGAAGGACAATCTATCCTTCAAACACCGTTGACGAAAGAATCGCTTTTCGACAAGTTGAGAGAGGCAAAACTGGCTTGGTCCGATCAAAAAAGAAAACAAAACGACGTGGAAACTCTACTAGAGCAAAAAGAGAAAGAATGGAAAGAAAAGCAACAATTAAAACAAGCATTTGTGCAAGAGAAAGAGAATCTTTTAAATGAAGCAAACGTTTCAGAAGAGAAATCATTCTATTTGGCAGATCAGCAGCATAGAACATATGTGGAGGCTACTAATCGATTGAAACAAATAGAGAGCCAACTTACTTCCATCGGAATCGATGATAATGATCTGAATCATTTGGAGAATACAGAACAGCGTGTTCAGGAGCTTGAAACTAGATCCAGGGAAAATACGGCTAGACGACACGAACTGTTAGAAGAACAAGCAACATTAAAGCAATTAACGAAATCGTTAATGGAAGATGAGGCATATGGCAATTTATTGCAAGAATTTGAAACAGAAAAAGCTTTCTTGCAAGAACTGGCGAAATCATGGGCAGTGAAAAAAGTAGTGGCAGAAACAATTCGTCAAACGATGAGCCAGTTAAAAGAAGAGAGACTGCCTGGAGTGATGGAAGAGGCAAATCGATACTTCTCCGAATTGACAGGTGGCAAATACCATTCTTTAGAATGGACAGAACAAGAGCAAGTAGAAGCGGTGACAAATGATGAACGAAGATATTTAGTGGGAGAGTTAAGCCAAGCAACAAAAGAACAAGCGTATGTTGCCTTGCGTTTCGCCTTAGCTGATTCTATGCTAGAAAGAGCACCACTTCCATTATTGTTAGACGATCCCTTTGTCCACTTTGACAAACATCGAATGGGCCATGCTATAGAAGCCGTAATGCAACTATCGACAAAGCATCAAGTTCTTTACTTTACTTGTCACGAATCAATTGCGACATCATTACCAACTGCAACCATTGTAAGACTAACGAAGGCAGAAATAGAAAGGAGTGTTCATTCATGATGAAAGGTATTACAACTTTAGGAGTAGGAGAAGCAGTTGATCACTTCCTGTTAATTAAACAAGCGACAAAAGCGGTTACGACGCAAGGAAGTCCTTTTATGACGCTGATACTTCAAGATAAGAGTGGCGATATTGAAGCGAAACTGTGGGATACAACCGATGAACATGAAAGACTATATCATCCAGAGGCAATTGTTCGAGTGGGTGGAGAAATTCATCACTATCGAGGGAAAAATCAATTGCGCATTAAAAGCATTCGTCCTATGAAGGAAGAAGAAGGAATTCAACTGAGCGATTTAGTGCCAGCAGCGGAAAAACCGAAAGAAGTGCTAATGGAAGAGTTGCAACAATTTCTGTTTGAAATGCAAAATGCAAATATTCAACGTTTAACTCGCCATATTCTTAAAAAATACCAAACGAAAATTATGACGTACCCAGCTGCAACGAAAAATCACCATGACTACGTGTCAGGACTAATCGATCACGTTGTCTCGATGCTAAAGTTAGGAAAAGCACTTTGTGAGCTGTATCCTACATTAAATCGCGATATTTTATATGCAGGAATTATCCTACACGATATTGGCAAGGTGAGAGAGCTCTCAGGTGCGATTGCAACATCTTATACGGTCGAAGGAAATTTGCTAGGTCATATTACCATTATGGTGACGGAAATTGATAAGGCTGCAGAAGAATTGCAAATTGAAGGGGAAGAAGTAATGGTGCTCCAACACCTCGTACTTTCTCATCACGGAAAAGAAGAGTGGGGAAGCCCGAAAAAACCGATGATTCGTGAAGCAGAAATTCTTCATTACATTGATAACATAGATGCGAAGATGAATATGCTGAATCGTGCATTGAAGAAAACACCTCCTGGAGAATTCTCCGAAAGAATGTTTCCACTTGATAATCGTTCTTTCTACCGACCTACCTTTGATGAATAGAAAATGGCCCTCACTAGAATATCTAGGAGGGCCAATTTTTTACTCTTCAGTTGGTGCTGGTTCTTCTTGCTGCTCACCAGCGCTTAAAATTTGATCGATAGCGCCTTTCAAGTCTTCATCCTTAATTTCGATGTCTGCATCTTTCATCATCTTCGAAACTTTTGGTAATAAAGAAGCTTGATCTGCGTTTTTCATTTGTAGTTCTTTTTTGATTTCATCTTTCTTTTCATCCAATGTACCGTCAACTTCAACTTCACGTTTTTCCGTTACTTGGATAATGTGATAACCAAACTGTGATTTCACAGGTTCACTGATTTCATTTACATCAAGTGCATACGCAGCATCTGTAAATTCCGCCACCATTTTATCTGGACCGAACCATCCAAGGTCTCCACCAGTTTGTTGTGCAGCTTGTTCAGTAGAGTATTCTTTCGCAAGCGCTGCAAAATCTCCACCATCTTCTAATTTCTTTTTCACTTCTTTAGCTGTTTCTTCATCATCTACTAAGATGTGACGAGCGTTAAGCTCTGTTTTCATACGATCGTAATAAGCTTTCACATCTTCATCTGAAACTTCCACACCATCTGTTAGTGCTTTTTCTTGAAGAATATTTAAACGAAGATATTTTTTAAAGCTTTCTTCTGTTTGACCTTGAGCTTGAAGTGTTTGTTCGAAACTATCGCCCATTTCCTTCTTTTGCTTGTCAAATTCAGCCTGTACTTCTTTGTCCGTAACTTCATATTTATCTGCAAGTACTTTTTCAATTAATAATACTTGAAGTGCTTGATCGCCAACGGATTCTTTCATTTCTTGATAAAGATCGTCTTTTGTCACGTCTCCAGCTTTTGATGTTGCCACTACAGCTGAATCGGATGCTGATTCATCATTACATGCACCTAACGCTAATGCAGAAGCTGCAATGGATAATGCTAATACTGATTTTTTCATGTTATCGCTCCTATCTGTCTTCTCGATGCAGAAGTTACTATACCATAAACGATGGAAAAACAAAAATAGTTCCCTCAAATGCCTAAAATGGGTGCAATCTCCTACATACCATAAAGATAGAGAAAGGAGGGGTTCGCGTGAGTGGAGGATATCCTTGTCAATCAAACTTTGCATTGATTGTCGTACTTTTCATCTTGTTAATTATTGTTGGGGCAGCATTCTTGTACTAAAAAAAGCTCATGTACCTGTTTTACAGGTACACGAGCTTTTATGCTGTTAACAGAATTTCTACATAAAAAGAAACAAGAAGGATCGTAATCAGAACATTAATTGTTCGGAAAATCTTCGTTTGTTTCTCTTCGGGAATCTCTCGTTGCATACATAAGGCGTATGTCATTCGATTAATTTGAAACAGATAAAAGATTGAGAAAATCACAACAACTGCAATAATCACAAACTCTCCCCCTCTCTCTGAAGCGTCCGATCTTAAACAGATACTGGAGGTACGAGAATTTCGTAGCCATTGTCAGTCTCTTCAATCAGAGCAAGTTTTGGCGAACGGGCCAAATTTTTGATATACAGTAAGTCTATCAAACAAATTCCACAATGATAAGCAAGTAGCATTGTGAAGTAGTGATTAAACATCGGAAAAAGAATTGCCCCCGCGATTAATACACCATTTATTAGCACAAAAGGTGCTAACAGGGCGAACAAAAAACGAGTCTTCGGAATAGGCTCTTTAATGCGAATCACTAAAATAGGAATAATCCCTAATTGTCGCTTTACATAAAAACGAACTTCTTTCCGATACCGAATCAGTGGTAAATAATGAATTAATTTGTGAGTGGGATATAGTAACAGGAAACTGGCAAAAAAGATGCCGAATCCTTGATCAGACAAGTCTGCTTGACGAGTAACTTCCATCGCCACATAAAAAATTGAAAATACAGCTAATACAATGAGTGAAGACAACATAAAGATTCGATCGAACCCGTATTGTTTTCGTACATTGATTGTTTTCCAGCAGTGCACAGTATGCATCTCCTAATCATTTCAAAAGTACTTACGAATAGATACAATACTCTCTTTGATCAGAAAATGCAACCACTCGAATATTACATTTTAGATAGCGCTTTCAACGTTATTCTAACGGCATCTTTTGTAGATTTAATTTTTCCTCTACTTGATCGAAACGCTGATCAATATTTTTAAAGGAATGTTCAAAAATCTCCATAAAATCTTCCCCATAAATATTGCGAATCACCGCCATTACTTCCATGAAATCTGGGAAACGACCATACAACTCTTTAATTGGCAATGAACCCTCAATCACGCTATGAGGCGTATCATGATAATTCGCAATCATATCAAGCAATAAACTTTCACCCTGCGGTGTTAACTCCACATACGTATTTCGCTTATCATCATCTCGCTTAGAAAAAGTAAGGAGCCCACGTTCTTCCAACTTCTTCGAAAAATTGAAGGCAGTCGAAACGTGCATCACGCCAAATTTTGCCACATCAGAAATCGATGCACCCTTTAAATGATAGGATATCCATAATATGTGATGTTCATTAATATTCAAGTCATAAGGTTTTATCCAAAGCTGCCAATCCTTTTCAACAGCCTTCCATAAAGCCTTTGCCAACTGAGCAATCCTTTGGCTGTAGAGCATTGCTTCCTTCAACGTGTAATTTTTCTCGGACACATTTTTTCCCACTTTCTCAAAAAAACGTTTTTATCATTATAGCAATAAAACAAAAGAGTGGAAAGTTAGAATAATGAAAATTATTCGTCAATTTATAAAGTTTTAGGAAAGTGTTCTTGTGTATTGAAGAAAGTGTCCTGAAGTTGAGGCGAAGTGTCCTGAAGTTGACGCGAAGTGTCCTAATGTTTGGTGAAAGTGTCCTAATGTCCGGCAAAAGTGTCCTGAAGTTGAAGCGAAGTGTCCTGAAGTTGACGCGAAGTGTCCTAAAGTTGACGCGAAGTGTCCTAATGTCGCCAAAAAGTGTCCTAATGTCGCCAAAAAATGTCCCATTTTCCGCACAATCTTTCCATTAAAAAAGACGACTAATCAATTAGTCGTCTCCGAATTCTTTTCTTTTTGATGTTCTCTTAGTGTTTTTTCAAGATCTTCCATTGCAAGTTGGATCGAGTTTAGTTCTTGTTGTAAGTTTTCTTGGATTGGCGCGATTTCTCCTTGCCAGTCATGTAACGATTGCTTAATTCCATTGATGGTTTCTGGCAACTCGTTTTTTGCTTCCGCTGTGAGTTGTTGAATGGAAGAGGTTAAGTCTCGCACATGAAATTTTACTTCTTGAAGTTTTTGTTTTAAGTTTTGCGATTGTACTTTTACGTTTCCGCGTAGTTCTTGGCCAGTTTGGGGAGTAGAGAATAATACTGCCGCTGTGCCAACTACAATGCCAGAAACAATTCCTAGTGTAAATGTGGATGCTTTCATCACGTTAGGGCTCCCTTCGAATGTCTATAGTCTATGTATTTCCTTCTTCTAGAACTATTAAAACATTTGTAGGAAATGCTGTATAGATATTCCGTGAAAATAGCGTTGTGTGAGAATGTATAGTATAGCCGATCCTAAATCGTAAACGTCCATCCCTGACCCGTGCCGCATAAAAAAACCAGCTCTCCTTGAGTTAGGAAGCTGGCGGTTATATTATGCGCTTAAACTGATTGGTTGCATGTTTGATCGTTTCATAAGTTGTAGCACGATTGGATACATGATAAAGAAAGCGAGAGCATTTAGCGCGACTGCAGGCAATACGACTGTAAGAAATAGTCCGATAAACGGAACGTTAACGCCCATTAAGAAAATCGCAACGCTTAAGAATATGCTTCCAGATAATATGGTGCCAACGGCTGTCAAAACCGTGGAAACGAGGATATGTTGTGATACTTTTTTCAATAAAAGAATCGCGATGTAGAACAAAAATGCAGTTGCTACTTTGTCTACAACGTTTGGAATAAATCCTGCGGGAAACGTGGAAAATAATCCAGATAAAATTCCCGTTACGGTTCCTAGTAAAAAGACATGTGACGCTTTTGGGAATAAAAGAATGCCAATAAACATCATCGTTAGCATGAAATCTGGTTTCATTCCTCCGTTAAATCCGGGGATAACCAAATATAATGCGGTGCCCAATGCAATAAGCATGGACATAAGTACAAGTTGTTTCGTATTCA
The DNA here is from genome assembly GCF_003595195.1 of Paenisporosarcina cavernae. Lineage (GTDB taxonomy): Bacteria > Bacillota > Bacilli > Bacillales_A > Planococcaceae > Paenisporosarcina > Paenisporosarcina cavernae. The sequence goes on along the minus strand of NZ_CP032418.1, from coordinate 1,926,245 downwards.
TTTTCTCATCTCTCCTAGACTCTGCTATTTTTTTCATTCCCCAAACGTGCACTTATTGCCGTTTGCGAGAACTTATAGGAGAGTGTACCGTGTTTCGCACTCAGAAGCAAGTGTTTCTTCTTCGGTAGGATTGGTAAGGCTGTTTCTATATAGAATGGCATCCAATATTCATGTCACCAAGTATGATGCCGAATTTCATTGCCATGAAAAAAGCAGAGAAGCTCGGCGATACCAAGTTTCTCTGCAGTGGGAATTATTAGGATAGTTTTGCTTGTATTTCTTTCGCGTGTTCGGCAAAATCATCCATAGAAAATTCTTTTTCTTTTGTTTTCCATGATACTTTCAACCCGTCTTTTTCGTTATAACGAGGGATGAAGTGTAAATGGAAATGGAAGACACTTTGCCCTGCTGGTGCGCCATTATTGTTTAACAAGTTTAAGCCGTGCGGTTCGAAAGCATCTTCAATTGCGCGTGCGATTTTAGGTGCGACCGAAAATAAATGCGCCGCTTCTTCCGGTGGCATTTCTTGAATCGATGCGTGATGCGCTTTTGGAATGAGTAATGTGTGACCTTTCGTTAATGGCATAATATCCATAAACGCAAGTACTTTGTCATCTTCGTACACTTTCGTAGCAGGAATTGATCCGTCTACTAATTTACAAAACAAACATTCAGTCATATGCGTCACTCCTTTTTCGTATATGAAGATATGATACACTAAAATCACAAAATGAGGTGACTTGATGAGTATTTTACACGTGGACCATGTAACAGGTGGCTACACCCGTAAAGATGTGTTGCATGAGATTTCATTCAAAATCGAGCCAGGGGAGTTAGTTGGCCTGATTGGACTAAACGGCGCTGGGAAGAGTACAACGATTAAACATATTATTGGAATGATGGAACCAAGAATTGGAACGATCTCCATCAATGGAACGACCTTTTCAGAAAATCCAAGTGCGTATCGTACATCTTTTAGCTATATTCCAGAAACGCCTATTTTATATGACGAGCTTACGTTAAAAGAACATTTAGAGCTAACAGCGATGGCATATGGTATTGACGAGCAAACGCTTCAGCAGCGAAGCGAATTACTCTTAAAAGAATTTCGATTGGAAAAACGCTTAAATTGGTTTCCTTCGCATTTCTCGAAAGGTATGCGCCAAAAAGTAATGATTATGTGCGCATTCTTAGTGGAACCAACTCTTTACATGATTGATGAACCATTCGTTGGACTGGATCCACTCGGTATTCAATCGTTACTTCAGCAAATGGAAAGTCGTAAGCAACGTGGTGCTGCAGTTCTGATGTCAACGCACGTATTGGCGACAGCAGAACGGTACTGTGACCGTATTATTCTTCTGCATCACGGGCGTGTACGCGCTAGTGGCACGATGGATCAGCTGCGCAAGGAGTTTGGAATGCCGCATGCCACCCTCGATGACTTGTACATTGAGATGACAAAGGAGCAAGACGATGAAAAGCTTGCTTGATTTTTGGAATAAACGATTTCAGTCTTATATAGAAGAACTTCAAAAATATGTGCAATATATTTTTACTGGCCATTTAGCGTTTGCGCTTGTTTTTGCAATAGGGGCAGGGGGCTATCAGTACAGTGAATGGCTAAAACGTGCTCCCGCAGATTTCCCTGGAGAAGTGCTAGTTAGCGTTCTTCTTTCCGTGACGCTACTTCTAAGTAAACCAGTCACACTATTCAAGGAAGCGGACAAAGTATTTTTTCTGCCACTCGAAACGCAATTACATGCCTATATGAAGAAGGCGACAACATGGACTTTTTTCTCACAAGTGTGGATTCCACTTCTAATTTTAATTGTCAGTATTCCATTGTTAACGAAAGTCGAAGGGGTAAGCGCCACCACTTTATTAGTAACAGCAGTGCTTGTTTTGGCAATGAAACACTTTTCTGTGCAACATGAAATGTCACTTCTCTGGCATTTTAATGGACAAGGGGCTTGGATCGATCGATTGGTACGATTTTTACTACAAGGGGTTATCTTTTTCTTCCTGTTTAAAGAGAGCTGGTTATTTGTCGGAATTAGCCTGTTAGTATTTGTTGTATTTCACCTAGTTCTTCAGCGCAAAAAAGAGAATGTAGCGTTTCCATTTGAGACATTTATCGAAATGGAAAATAGACGAATGATGCGATTTTATCGTTTTGCTAATAACTTCACGGATGTTCCACATATTACACCGTCGATTCGTCGAAGAAAGTATGCAGATGGTTTATTTTCAGTGATTCCGTATAAACAGAAAAATGCGGAGACATATTTATTGGCAAGAAAATTCATTCGGTCTAGCGATACTTTTTATTTATGGGTTCGCTTAACGCTCATCCTTGCGGTTATCATCGCGCTTGTCGATATCTCGTTTGTACAATATGCGCTTACAGCGGTATTCGCATTTGCCACCGTACTTCAGTTAAAAGCGGCATTAAGTCAACAGTCCGAATTTAAATTGGATGCTTTATTCCCAGCAGTATCAGAAGAGACGAGACGTCAAGCTGCCGCAAATGTCGTTTCTACAGCACAGTTCGTGCAACTGATTGTTCTAATCGTCACGGCAATCCTAACAAAAGTTCCGATCCTGCATGTAGGGATTTTGGCATTTTTACATGTTGTGGTGTCACAGAGCGTTGTGAGATATAAGAAGAGATAAACAGAGGGGGAGATTGGAATGGGATTATTAGGGATATTCATGTGGCTGATAGGGTTAGTCATTACATACTTTGTGATTTACTTAGCCGTGAAAGATGCGATCAATAAATCAGACATCGCTAAAATCTTGGTGGCGAAGTATGAAATGGAAAAGCCGAAACCGATTGTGACGGCTGATGAGATTGAAAGCGAGTTCGAAAAGGACGATACAACTAGATAGAAAAACGATCAAAGACAAAAAAGAGCGTATTGGATTTTCTCATCCGATACGCTCTTTTCAATCTATTCTTCTTCCGTACTTCTTTCTGTGAAATACTTCGTTACATAAGATGCACTAGAGAAAATGTTTGGTTTTTTGTCAATGCCTTCTTCTGTTCCGCGCTTTGCGTGTGCTTTATCGTAAGCAGAAGAAGATTGCCATGCTTCAAATGAGCTAGGTCCAGTCCATTCTGTCACCACAATATACGTATCCGAATCTAAAGGACGTAATACACGAATGGCAATAAATCCTGGTTCGTCTTCAATTGCACGTGCGCGATTGGTAAAACGGTGTTCGAAAATAGGACGTCCTTCTTCTGTGACAGGAATATTATTAAAAACGAAGAAGCCGTTTTCACTTAATTCACCTGCCGAATCAATCACTTCATATTTACGAGGTGTTGCGAATACTGTTTTTCCATCTGTTTCATGAAGTAATACGGCATTTCCTTCGCCATACATAACGACCATTTTTTCGTTCGCGTTTTTCTGTTTTAATGACTTCATAAATTCAGGCGTTCCGTTCGTCAAATAAATGTTCATATGTAATCCCTCCGTTTTCTACAAGTATAACTTTCCCCTGAATAAAAATCTTGAAACAACTCTCCGACACAATTATAGGCAATTCTATGACAATTGACCGAGGAATCTATACAATGAGGGTATATACGTCTATAGTGAGAAGCAAGAAGAAAGGCAGGAACGACGACTTATGAAACCATTTAACGATACTTTTTTACGTGCCGCAAAAGGAGAATCAGTTGTGCATACACCAGTATGGTATATGCGCCAAGCTGGACGCTCGCAACCTGAATATCGAAAGATTAAAGAAAAGTACTCTCTAGAGGAAATTACGCACCAACCAGAACTGTGTGCTTACGTGACTCGTTTACCAGTGGAACAATATGATGTAGATGCAGCGATTTTATATAAAGATATCGTAACACCGCTTCCTGGAATCGGGGTAGATGTAAAAATCAAAGCTGGTGTAGGTCCAGTGATTTCAAATCCGATTCGTTCGAAAGAAGATGTAGATAGACTAGGAGAACTATCACCTGAAGACCATATTCCATTTGTGTTAGAGACGATAAAATTATTAACGACAGAACAACTGAATGTTCCATTAATCGGGTTCTCTGGAGCACCTTTCACATTAGCGAGTTACATGATTGAAGGCGGTCCTTCTCGTAACTACAACAAAACCAAAGCGATGATGGTATCTAATCCAGAAGCGTGGTTCGCTTTAATGGACAAGCTTGCTGATATGATCATCGTCTACACGAAAGCTCAAGTGGACTCTGGAGCGAAAGCGATTCAAATCTTTGATTCATGGGTCGGTGCGTTAAATGTAGCAGATTACCGGATCTTCATTAAACCAGTGATGGAGAAAATCTTTACAGCCATTCAGTCTTATGGAGTTCCAGTAACGACGTTTGGAGTAGGTGCAAGTCACTTAGCGAAGGAATGGCATGACCTTCCGGTAGATGTTGTCGGACTTGACTGGCGATTATCGATTGCAGAAGCTCGCTCTATGGGACTTACAAAAACACTTCAAGGGAACTTAGATCCATCCTTATTATTAGCAGACTGGAATGTCATTGAAAGTCGTGCAAGAGCCATTTTAGATGAAGGGTTGGCGCAACCAGGTCACATTTTTAACTTGGGACATGGTGTCTTCCCAGAAGTAAATCCGGACACGTTAAAACGATTAACTGCGTTTGTACATGAGTATTCACGCGAACGATTAGCACATTCTTAAACGCTTCCTTCTCGAGAAAACAGATAGATAATGGGAAAATAGAACAGAAAATCTAATCTGAGGTGATTGACTTGAAAAAGAAAATGGGATTACTAGTGATGGCTTACGGAACGCCATACAAAGAGGAAGACTTAGAACGGTATTACACGCATATTCGTCATGGACGTCCACCAAGTACAGAAGCTTTAGAAGATCTGCGTGATCGTTACCGTGCGATCGGTGGAATTTCGCCTCTTGCGAAAATTACAGATGACCAAGCAACAGCGCTTTGTGCCCGTTTGAATGAAGTGCAAGATGACATTGAATTTGTGCTATACATTGGGTTAAAGCATATTGAACCATTTGTCGAAGATGCAGTGAAACAAATGCACGAAGACGGAATAGAAGAAGCTGTTTCGATTGTGTTAGCACCACACTTCTCTACGTTTTCCATTAAATCCTACAACGGACGTGCAAAAGAAACTGCAGAAACGTTGGGTGGACCACAAATCACATCAGTGGAAAGCTGGTACGATGAGCCGAAGTTTATTCAATACTGGCAGGAAAAGATCGCGTCAACATTTGCATCTATGTCAGAAGAAGAACGCGCTAAAGCTTGCCTAATCGTTTCCGCTCACTCGTTGCCAGAGAAAATCATTGCAAATGGTGACCCGTATCCAGATCAATTACATGCAACAGCAGATATGATTGCGAAAGCAGCAGGAGTCGAAAACTACGAAGTTGGTTGGCAAAGTGCTGGACAAACTCCTGAGCCGTGGATTGGACCAGATGTACAAGACTTAACGCGCGATCTACATAACGAAAAAGGATACACTTCTTTCGTTTACACGCCAGTTGGATTTGTAGCGGACCATTTAGAAGTGCTTTTTGACAATGATGTCGAGTGTAAAGTTGTGACGGATGAAATTGGCGCGAACTATTACCGTCCGGAAATGCCAAACACACAACCGTTATTTATTGATGCAATGGCAGATGTCGTGTTAAAAAAGTTGAACCACAAATAATCGATTGAAAGTCAGACAAGAAAGTGATGATGAAGATGTCACAACAGAAAAAGAAAATTATCATCATTGGCGGCGGAATCACTGGATTATCCGCTGCCTTCTATATGCAAAAAGAAGCGAGAGAAAAAGGCTATCCATTAGAGATTACACTCATCGAATCTTCTCCACGTTTAGGAGGGAAAATTCAAACGCTTCGAAAAGATGGCTTCATAGTGGAACGCGGACCGGACTCCTTCTTAGCGAGAAAAGTGAGCTTTGGACAGCTTGCAGAAGACTTGGGTATTGAGGACCAACTAGTAAAAAACGCAACAGGACAAGCGTATGTTTTAGTTGGTGAAGAACTCCACCCCATTCCTGCGGGGTCTGTAATGGGGATTCCGACTGAAATTTCTCCGTTTGTTACATCCGGTCTCTTCTCGTGGAGTGGAAAAGTCCGGGCTGCTGGTGATTTTGTTTTGCCGAAATCAAACATTCAAGGAGATCAATCGCTCGGTCACTTTTTCCGTAGACGTTTTGGAAATGAAGTAGTGGAAAACTTAATTGAACCATTGTTATCTGGAATATATGCAGGTGATTTGGACCGACTAAGTTTGCAAGCAACCTTTCCGCAGTTTGAAAAAGTAGAACAAGAGCATCGATCGCTCATACTTGGAACAAAACGGACTACTCCGAAGTCTCCTACAAAAGCAAAAAAAGAAGGAATATTCCGTACGTTCCGTGATGGATTAGAAACTATCGTTGAATCGCTTGAACAAGCACTGACAGATGTTCAACTTTACAAAGGAGTTCGTGCAGAACGCCTTCAACAAGTTGGCGAGCAGGTAGAAATAACATTAAATACAGGCTCGACATTACAGGCAGACGGTATCATCCTTACTACTCCACATGGCGTAACGAAATCGTTATTAGAAGAACATGGAATCATGGAAGAATTTGAAGAAATGCCATCTACTAGTGTGGCAACAGTTGCGATGGCATTTAAAGAAGACCAAGTGCAAATTTCTAAAGATGGTACTGGATTCGTTGTTTCTCGAAACAGTGACTACTCGATCACTGCTTGTACATGGACTCATAAAAAATGGCCAACAACTACACCAGAAGGTCATGTACTGATGAGAGGATATGTAGGTAGAGCAGGAGACGAAGCAATCGTTGATCTATCCGATAAAGAAATTGAAAAAGTTGTGCTAGACGACTTACGCAAAACAACGAAAATCGATGGAGATCCTTTATTCACAGTCGTAACCCGATGGAAAGAAGCAATGCCGCAATACGTCGTCGGTCATCAAGATCGTGTACAACGTGTCAAAGCTGATTTAGCCACTAAATTACCTCATGTGAAACTAGCAGGAAGTTCCTACGAGGGACTTGGATTGCCTGATTGTGTTGATCAAGGGAAAGCAATGACACGCGAACTTCTGGATGAACTTTTTTTGAAAGAAGTAGTTGTCGCGAAATAAGAAACTGTAAATGACTCTCTTTTAGCGGAGAGCATTTACAGTTTTTTGTTTGGTGTTGATGAGCTGGCGATAAATGTTGACTGGCTCTGTATTCACGCGTTTTGTTTCTGAATATAGGATAATGACGCGAGTGTCCTAATGATCACATAAAGTGTCCTAATAATTACGCAAAGTGTCCTAATAATCGCGGAGAGTGTCCTAATGATTGCGGAGAGTGTCCAAATAATCGCGCGAAGTGTCCTAATGATCGCGGAGAGTGTCCTAATAATCGCGCAAAGTGTCCTAATAACTACATAAAGTATCCTAATAATGAAGTAAGTATCTTTATTCACTCTTGAAAACAGCTAAAACATCTTAGTATGAAGAAGTTTTGTCTTGGAATAAACAACACCCCTTGCAATCTGTACTAAAGCGTGTATAATGACTTTAAGACCAAATTAGTATTTTAGTCAGAATGAGGTGAAACATGGATCGAAGAAAAGAAATTTTGGATGCTGCGACGCGTTCGTTTTCGATTTTTGGCTATAAGGCTACAACAATGGATCAAGTGGCAAAGCTTGCAAACGTAGGAAAGGGAACAATTTACACCTTTTTTTCTACGAAAGAAGAGTTATTTCATGAAATTGTTTTTTCGATGATTGAAGAAATGACGTTTGAAAAAGACAAAGTGATTGATGAAACAAAACCATTCGATGAAAATGCTCTTGCCGTTTTAATGAAAATGTTGGAGTTTCGCGAGAAACATGCATTGTTTGCGAAATTAATACAAGAAGAGCGAGAAATGGGAACACCAATTGTTCAAGAAGCATTAAACCAAATTGAACGGAAAATTATTGGGTACATTGCAGAGCATTTACAACTTGGCATTGATAGAGAAAAAATGCGAGAAGTAGATGTAGAGATCGTCTCGTATCTGTTACTCAAATCGTACTTGGCGTTAGCGGTAGAATGGCAGAAAACGCATGAATCGATTTTATCAGAGAATCAAATTACACGTGTGTTCCATGATGTGATTTTTAAAAGTCTCGCGTAAGGGACTTTTTATTTCGACTAAATTGACCATGTGAATAATTTAGTCAATTAGTTAAAGAACAAGGAGGAAACAAGTTGAAAGCAGAGTTACAACAAATTTTGAAAAACCGAAAGTTACTTATTCCGATTTTAGCTGTACTTTTTATCCCAGTATTATATGCGGGAATGTTTTTATGGGCATTTTGGGATCCGTATGAACAATTAAAAGATTTACCGGTAGCGATAGTCAATGAAGATGCCGGCGCAACTGTCGAAGGAGAAACACTTCAACTCGGGTCAGATGTTACGGAGAAATTGGTGGATGGACGCCAATTTTATTTTCAAGAAATGACCGAAAAACAAGCAGAAAAAGCACTTGAAAACAAAGAAATTTACATGATGGTGCATATTCCATCGGAATTTTCCGATCATGTTACCACGCTCTATGACGAACAACCAAGCGACGTCATCATCGATTATGTGCCTAATGAAGGCTACAATTTCCTATCTGCACAAATCGGGGATACAGCAATGGAAAAAGTTCGTGCGGAAGTAAACAAAGAAATCGTTGCAACTTACTCCACGAAAATGATTGATGGAATTGATGAAATGAAAGGCGGCATCACAGAAGCTGCAGATGCTGCAACAAAATTTGCAGACGGAACTAATTCCCTTTCTTCAGGTACAACTGAATTGAAAAATGGAGTACTGACATTAAAAAATGGTGCTACACAATTTCAAACAGGATTTACAGCATTACAAAGTGGTATTACTTCTTATACAAATGGCGTAAACTCATTATCTGCAGGACTTACGAAAGCCACTTCTTCGGAAGGACAGTTAGTAAATGGTATTAGTCAAGCGTCTGCTGGTGCTACTTCATTAACAAATGGAGCATCAAAAGTTGCTGCTGGGAATGAAGCACTAGCAACTGGGATCGAGTCGTTCTCACAGAAATTAGCACCTGTTTTAGCATCACTCCCGGAAGAACAGGCGAATTCTTATAAAGAAGCACTTGCTCAAATGCAAATGTCGAGTAAAGCACTTGCACAAGGTGCAAATGACGTATCAAAAGGGGCATCCCAACTGTCTAGCGGACTTACGCAAGCAGAAAGTGGTGCGAACAAATTGTATGCTGCACATCAACAACTGTCCGATGGTGCAAAGACACTGGAAAGTAAGTCGCCAGAATTAAGTGCAGGAGCAACAAAACTTTCGAACGCAGCAACACAATTGGCTGCTGGTAGCGACAAATTAGTAAACGGTTCGGAAAAAGTGGAGAATGGCGCACGAGCATTAGATGACAACATGCACGTGTTTGCAGATGAATTAGAAGATGGTGCGACGGAAGCGGCATCGAAGTCGTTAAATGGCGACAACACGGAACAAGCAGCGGCACCGGTTTCGGTTGTAAAATCCGCTGTGAATCATGTGCCAAACTACGGATCAGGATTTGCACCTTACTTCCTATCACTAGGATTGTTTGTCGGTGCACTTTTAATTTCCATCGTATTCCCGCTAGTTTTACCAGCCGGTGAAGTGAAAAGCGGCATTCGATTAGGTTTGAGTAAAGCTGGAGTGTTAGCAATCGTAGGTGTTGTTCAAGCACTTCTTGCTGATGCGGTCTTGATTTACGGATTAGGGTTAGATGTTTCTCAGCCATATTTGTTTGTCTTGCTCAGTATCGTCACAAGTTTTGCCTTTTTAGCAATCGTCCAACTACTCGTATCGGTTCTTGGAGACCCAGGAAGATTTGTGGCAATTGTCATATTGATTTTACAGTTAACGACGAGTGCTGGAACATTCCCGCTCGAGTTAATTCCAACATCGTTACAACCATTTAATGCGTTTTTACCAATGACCTATTCAGTGGAAGGAATGAAAGATGCCATTTCATCAACAAATGTTGACTCTGTATGGCAATCGATCGGTGTACTCGCTGCGTTTATGGCGGGAGCATTTATCTTAACACTCGTATTTTTCCAAACGAAATTTCGGAAAAATGTTGCAACAACAAACTAAACAACATGTAAAAGCCCGATCCTAAATTGGACCGGGCTTTTGTGTTAGTTTTGAAGGCATTTGTCGCAAGTATTGCCGTAGCATTCGTGCTGTTCTTCGATCGTTTCACCACACGTTGTACATTTTTTTGCAGGTAGGTTACGGAAAAATTCTAACACGTTCTCTATCATATAGACCCTCCTTTAACTGTATTATTACTGTTTTAAATTAAATTGATTGTATTATAACAGTTTATGTATGTCAACACAAAACCTCTTGAATGATTTATAGTAGTAACTAAAGAGATTGGAAAGGGGAAATAACGATGCAATTTGTAAATAACCAAGGAATTACGGATCCTCGTATTAATTTAGCGATAGAGGAATACGTATTAAAAACGATGGATGTAGAAAAAGATTCGTTCTTTTTGTTTTATATTAATGAACCATCTATTATCATCGGGAAAAACCAAAATACAGTAGAAGAAATTAATACGGACTATGTGGAGTCAAATGGTATCCATGTGGTGCGCCGATTATCAGGCGGTGGAGCAGTTTATCATGATTTAGGGAATTTGAATTTTAGTTTTATTACAAAAGATGATGGAGATAGTTTCCGTAATTTTAAAAAGTTTACGCAACCAATTGTTGATGCATTGAAAGACTTAGGGGTAGATGCTGAGCTATCTGGTCGAAATGACATCTTGGCTGAAGGTAGAAAAATTTCAGGTAACGCTCAATTTTCGACCAAAGGGAGAATGTTTAGTCACGGTACGTTGCTATTTGATTCAGAAATGGATGCTGTCGTGTCAGCATTGAAAGTACGTAAAGATAAAATTGAGTCAAAAGGAATTAAATCAATTCGTTCGCGTGTGGCGAATATAATGGAGTTCCTTCAAGATCCCATTACAATCGAGCAATTCCGTACGAAAATTTTGCATTCTATTTTCGGTGGAGCTGAAAATGTGCAAGAGGTGGAATTAACGGAACAAGATTGGGAAAACATTCATACCTTGTCAAAAGAACGTTACGCAAATTGGGATTGGAACTACGGGAAATCTCCAGCGTTCAATTTAGAACATCGTGAACGTTTTCCTCAAGGTGGTATCGATGTAAAACTACAAGTGAAAAACAATAAAATTGAAGACATTCATATTTATGGAGACTTTTTCGGTCTTGGAGACGTGGCAGATGTGGAAAATGCACTTAAAGGCATTTCGTATGAACAATCTGCTATTCAAACTGCGATACGAGACATCGATATTGAGAAATATTTAGGTGGAATTTCTCGTGAAGACTTTGTCAAACTCGTGTACTGATCCGAGAAAGGAGCCAATCGTATGCCGCAACATCGAATTTTTATCGTAGAAGATGATCGGAAAATTGCTGCTTTATTAGCCGATACTCTTCGCAAATATCAATATGACGTGCAGATTGTCGAGGATTTCGATCGTGTATTAGACGAGATGAAAGCATTCGATCCGCACTTAATCTTATTGGATATCAATTTGCCAACGTATGACGGGTATTATTGGTGTCGTCAATTTCGATTAGAAACGACTTGCCCTATCATATTCATCTCTGCTCGTTCTGGTGAAATGGATCAAGTGTTTGCGCTAGAAAATGGTGGAGACGATTTCATCACGAAACCATTTCACTATGAAATCGTCTTAGCGAAGATACGTAGTCATTTACGAAGAACGTATGGGGAGTATGCTTTAAAGACGGAAGAACGAACGTTGAAACAAGGTAAACTTTGTCTTTATTTAGAGCGAATGGAACTTCACCTTGGGAATGAAATCATTCCTCTTCAGAAAAAAGAAACAACCATATTAGAGTTGTTATTTGCCGAACATCCAAAAGTCGTGACCAGAGAGAAGTTACTAGAAGAGTTATGGGATGATCAATCATTCGTCGACGAAAATACATTGAATGTAAATATGACTCGCGTTCGAAAAAAACTTGCGGATTATGGGATCAAATCTACATTAGAAACCGTCAGGGGAGCAGGATATAAATTCGTGCTTCATCCGGAGGAAACATAATGTATCTCCGTCTATTTTTACGAGAACATATAAGCTATGTCGTTTTTCAACTAGTCATGGTGTTGTTTATTTTATCTCTTTATTGGCTGGACGGATTCCGAAATATCGATACGGCGGTATATTCAATAGTCATCAGTATTTTGCTAATCGCTGCATTCTTGGCTGTTCGGTTCATGAAAAGAGTATCGTACTACAAAAAAATCATGTCTAAACCGTCTACGATGGAAGCTGTTCTGCAACGCGATGCGAATTCACCGGAACAAGTGGAAGTCGATGCATTTTTACAACAATTATACAAAGTGTATCAAAGTGATGTGCATGCGCTTTATTCCAGTCAAGCGAGGCACCTTCAATTTATGAATCAATGGGTGCATCAAATGAAAACGCCTATTTCCGTGGTGGAGCTTCTGTTGCAAGAAGCAGAACTTGATCGCGCAAGTGTGCAAGAAGAAATCGACCGCTTGAAACGTGCGCTTGAGACAGTCTTGATGAATGCGCGTCTTGATACATTTGAAGATGACATGCAAATTGAACAAGTTGAGTTGAAACCATTATTAACAAAAGTTATTTCAGACCACAAACGGTTATTCATTACCCATCAAACCTTCCCAGTAGTAGATGTAGAGGAAGGAATAGTCGTCGCGTCGGATCAAAAATGGCTAACGTTTTTGTTCACTCAGCTGATCACGAACGCAATTAAATATACGTTTGATTCAAACAAAAAAGTGTACGTTCGTACGGAAATAGAGAAAGGAAAGCTGCATGTGTCAATTCGTGATGAAGGAATTGGAATTCCTGTTTCGGACTTACCTCGCGTGACGAAAGCATTTTTCACAGGCGAAAATGGACGGAAGACTGGGGAAAGTACTGGTATGGGATTGTATCTTGTCAAAGAGATAACTGATAAGCTAGGACATTCCTTTACGATTCAATCGGAGGTTGGGAAAGGAACATGCGTAAAGATTGTGTTTAATGAGTTCTTTATCCAAGGAAAGGGAGGTGCAATCGATGGCGATACTGAAACTTGAAGAAATTACGAAAGTGTACGAAGGGAAAGTAACCCATCGTGCACTTCATCAATTTAACTTGGATATTGAAAAAGGGGAGTTTGTCGCAATCATGGGACCGTCCGGTAGCGGCAAAACCACACTTCTAAATATTATTTCCACTATAGACTCGCCAACATTTGGCTCTGTGACGCTTGATCAAGTACAACCAGAGGAAATGACTAAACAAGAGTTAGCGCTTTTCCGGCGGAGAAAATTGGGCTTTGTGTTTCAAGACTTTCATTTACTTCAAATGTTGACGGTGGAAGAAAATATCATCTTACCTTTAACGCTCGATGGAAAATCGGTGGATTTTATGAAGAAAAGAGTGGAAGAGCTGCAGGAAAAACTCGATTTAACTTCTATCCTCTCTAAACGTCCAAATGAATTATCCGGTGGACAAGCGCAGAGGACAGCAATTGCACGTGCGTTAATTCACCAACCGACGTTTATCCTTGCAGATGAACCAACAGGGAACCTTGATTCGAAAGCTTCTCGTGATGTGATGGAGCTACTTGTGAAAATAAACCAAGAGCAGAATACGACAATTGTGATGGTAACGCATGATCCAATCGCCGCAAGTCACTGCGACCGGGTAATATTTATTAAAGATGGAGAGTTTTTTAACGAGATTTATAGTGATGATCGGAGACAAACTTTTTTCCAACGCATCTTGAATGTGCTTAGCCTTCTTGGAGGAAACGTCAATGACCTTTCAACAGTTCGCTTACCGTAATGTCATTCGCAATTTGCGAATTTATGCTGCGTTTTTTATGGCGAGTGTATTTTCGGTTATGGTCTTTTTTATGTATTCGATGTTGTTATTTCACCCGAAAATTGAGGACCAATTTTTACGTGAGGTTGCCTCGAGCGGAATGCTAGTAGCCGAACTCATACTCTATATTTTCACGTTGTTCTTTTTGTTTTACTCCATGAGTGCTTTTTTACAAGCAAGGTCGAAGGAATTTGGACTTTTACTACAGCTTGGGATGGAAAAAAGACAATTAAATTTACTCGTATTTTTAGAAACGCTTATTCTTGGTGCTATTTCGATTGTGACAGGAATTTTGTTCGGATACGCATTTACTAAATTCTTCTTTATGATCGTACGGGAATTGTTACTATTAGATAGCCTTCCTCTCTATGTTTCATGGGAACCGTTTGCCCTCACAATTGGTGCATTCGCCAGTTTGTTTGTTATTATCTCGTTTACGTCCGTGGTATTTATCCGCGAACAAAAAATTATTGAGTTAATGAGAGGGTATTTAACACGGGATGATTTAGAACAGTATTCCACTTGGAAAGCTTTGGCCGGGATGCTTATTTTGGTAGTTGTGTATGTTCTTGCGACGTTCACTTCAACGCAAATAGTCTCCACACTTATTATTACGCTGCCGCCTTTAGCGACCATTGGAACGTATTATTTTTTCACACATAGTGTGCTGTTTTTACATGATTTAATTCGAAAACGAAAAACGTTGTATTGGCATCGGTATCGACTTATAGCTGTATCAGAAGGGGCAATTAAGCTCCGAGAAAATGCACGCATGTACTTTATTGTAACCATTGTGACGACTATTGCCTTTTTATCTGTGGGGACTTTAACTTCGCTCACATCTTACACAGGGCAGTTTCGAGCAATGAATCCACTCGGGTTGATTTATACGAGCCAGCTTGATAATGATCTTCGCATTGCGCATTTAAGTAGTTTACGGAAAGAATTAGAAACAGAAGGACTATCGTATTCTATTGTTCCTTTTCTAGTGAAAAAGCAGACGTCTTCGGCAACACAGTACCCTATATTGATCGTCCGTGAATCGGATGTAAATGCACTTGCAGTGTCACTCGATTATCCAGTAGTGGATATCGCAAAATCCGAAGCGATGTTTTTCCCTTATTCGGAAAGTTCGATTGATCAACTAGAAAACAAGACGACACAGACCGTGTTGCAAGAAAGCAATGTGCCAGTCACCGTTTCAGGGGTTTATCCAAAACTGCTGTTTCCTTCCATGATTATCGGAGCGAATGTGATTATTGTAAGTGATGAAGACTATTCTCAAATCACCCAACCAAGTCAACTTGCAGAAGTTGAAGAAAATGACGCATTTTATTTTTATGCATTTAATGTTCCAGAGTGGCAGCGAACTAAAAATATTGGGCTAAAACTCGACGCTATTTCTAATGGATACGATAACAATGTAGACGCACTACCATTTTACTTCGAGAACCCAGGACTCAATTATTCCTTCATCCGAGCTACATTTTCCTTGTTATTATTTACAGGGTTACTTGTAGCAGCAGTATTATTACTAGCAGCAGGAAGCTTTATTTATTTCAAGCTATATACAGGACTTGAACATGACAAAATGCAGTTTGCAACGTTGCGTAAAATTGGATTAACGGATCAAGAACTCGTGAAAATTGTTAATAGACAATTGCTACCCCAATTTTTCTTGCCGTGGAGTATTGCCATCTTACACAGTGCGTTTTCTTTCTTGTCGCTCCAAGTATTTTGGAACAACTTAGCAGAGATTTCTATTCTACGAGAAATGGTATTAGTGTTAATCGGCTTTACCGTGATTCAAGTCATTTACTATTACTTAATACGATGGCGTTATTTAGACCACGTTAGAGAAGCGCAGTAAGAGAGGAGAAATCCTCTCTTTTTTTGACGAGTGGAAATGAAAATTTCTTATTGTAGCATAATTTTTACGTGTTGAAGCGTTGTATTGTCTGAACATTTCTTTTATAATGAAAAGTACGAATAATGAATGACGATTCATTCAATTAAAAAGGAGCGAATAAGATGAACTTAGTAACTTCCGTCCATGAAACTGCAAAGACCCAACCTGGAAAAACCGCGTACCATTTCATGGGAAAAGATACATCGTATGCTGAATTTGACCAAACAGTTTCCATGTTTGCCAGTAGTTTAAAATCGTTAGGTGTTGAAAAAGGAGATCATGTTGCATTCTTACTTGGTAATACACCTCATTTCTTGATTTCGTTATATGCAACAATGCGTATTGGCGCAACAGCGATTCCAATCAATCCAATTTATACTCCAGATGAAATTTCTTACATCATTCAAAATAGTGATGCAAAAGCAGTTATTGCGCTAGATATGCTGCTACCTTTAGTAGAAAAAGCGGCAGCTGCATTCCCATCTGTACATAACTATATTATTTGCGAAACTTCTGCGGACGCTGCAGACAAAATTGCTGCACTCCCGGCTTCTATATTGCCAAAAGTGAAAGCGTTTTCTCAGTTATTAATGGGAGCCACTCCAGATAGTTTGCCAGAAGAAGTAAGTCAAGATGACACGGCCGTCATTTTGTACACTTCTGGTACAACTGGTCGCCCAAAAGGAGCAATGCTGACCCACGGGAATTTGTACTCAAATGCTCGTGACACAGCCGACTATCTTCATTTCACGGCAGAAGATCGTGTTATCGCTACATTACCAGTATTTCATGTGTTTGCTTTAACCGTTGTGGTCAATGCACCACTTATAAAAGGAGCAACCATTCTACTTGTACCGAAATTCAGTCCACAAGATGTCTTTGCAACAGCTCGAGCACATAAAGCTACGGTGTTTGCAGGAGTACCAACAATGTACAACTTCTTGTACCAATTCCCAGAAGGACAAGCATCTGATTTTGACACGTTACGCTTAGCTATCTCTGGAGGTTCTTCATTGCCAGTAGCATTGTTACACAACTTTGAAGATAAGTTCAATGTACGGATTTCCGAAGGGTATGGATTGTCGGAAGCATCCCCTGTAACGTGTTTCAATCCTCTAGATCGTGACCGGAAGCCAGGTTCAATCGGAACTTCCATCATGAATGTGGAGAATAAAGTCGTCGATGAGTTAGGAGAGGAAGTAGCAGTTGGTGAAGTAGGCGAATTAATCGTTCGCGGACCAAACGTAATGAAAGGCTACTACAAAATGCCTGAAGAATCCTCTGCTACCATTCGTGACGGCTGGCTGTATACAGGCGATTTAGCGAAAAAAGACGAAGAAGGATATTTCTATATCGTAGATCGTAAAAAAGATTTGGTGATCGTCGGAGGCTACAACGTTTATCCACGTGAAGTAGAAGAAGTATTATTTGCACATCCTGGTATCGTGGAAGCAGCAGTGATTGGCCTTCCAGATGCGGATTTCGGTGAAGCGGTGTACGCGTATGTCGTGAAAAAAGATGACGCTCTAACGGAAGAAGATTTATACGCGTATTGCCAAGAACATTTAGCAAAATATAAAGTACCTCGTAAATTCGAGTTCTTAGCGGAACTACCGAAAAACACAACAGGGAAAATTTTACGTCGTTCATTAAAAGACCAAGCAACGGAAAAATAGATTGTATCTGAAAATGCTGTGAGCTCAACGCTCATGGCATTTTTTAATGGAGAGAATAGAAGGGAGTGGTTAAGGAGGACAGGTAAAACATGCAAAAATCGGGCGCAAACATGCAAGAAACAGAAATATCCTGTCAACGAGCGCTAAAAACATGCAGAAATTAGAAATATCCTGTTATTATACGCTAAAAACATGCAATGAGCCAAATTTTTCCATAAAAAACGAAAGTATTTCGAGCTATGTTAACATTCAAATTCCAATTAAAGGGATTTTCCCATTTTTATCGAATAGGTTAAAAAAATCCTTTTATATGAAAGAGGTACGCAATGAAAAAACTTTTTGTACTTTCCATCGCTATTTTGTTTCTTCTATCTGCCTGCAACGAGCCAAAAATAACGTCCGAACAGATTGAAGCTGCATTTGCGGAAAATGGCTTGGAACTAACCGAGACGGAAAAAAATATCGATTCCATTTTCGGGCAACGATTAAATTGGGAAAAGCCAAAAGTGTATGATTTAAACGGAAGAACGTTGTACCTTTTTCTCTATCGTTCGTCTAAAGGAAGCGATGAAGGGCTAGAAGATTTTCAAAAAGCAACAGCTAGTATGGATCTGGTTTCCTTTAATGTGTACCAAAAAGAAAATGCACTACTCTTTTTTGTGCACGAACAATCTTTAGATGAAAAAGTAGTCGAGGATGCGTACATTCTTAAAGCGCTAGATGAAATCACAGTAAAAGAATGACGTGCATGCATAAGCGATAATTGTAAGACCACAAATAGAAAAGGTGAAATCCAATTCGATTTCACCTTTTTCCTGTGTTTAGTTATACTTCGTTTTTACGATCCAGTGGTTTCACGGCAGGACCTTCTATTACATCTCCATCAATTGTAAATCTCGATCCATGACACGGGCAGTCCCAGCTTTTTTCCGCACTGTTAAAGGCAACATCGCATCCTAAATGTGTACATATCGGACTTACTGCATGAATCGCTCCTTGGTCATCGCGATATGCTGCTACTTTTTCTCCATTTAATAGCACGATGTCACCACAACCATTTGCCAATTCATCAATAGAACCGCTTGGGTTTTTCATTTTCCCTTTAAGCAACTCTTTTCCGACATTCATATTTTCTTTTAAAAACTGAGACGATTTTTCGGAAAAAGAGCTATCACGATGTGGATCGAACAAATCTTCAAACCGGTTGTCTTTTTTCATGACGAGATCAGTTAGTAAAAGGGCCGCAACGGTTCCATTCGTCATTCCCCATTTATCAAATCCAGTTGCCACAAACAATTCTTCCCCTTTGTCCATGCGCCCAATATAGGGGAGATGGTCGAGTGTTTTAAGATCTTGCGCGGACCATTTATGCGTGATGGAAGTTGCTCCCCAAGTAGATGTAGCTTCCGATTCTAAACGTTCATAACTTGACTCCATCGGTTCCTCTGACTGCCCAACTTTGTGCCCCTCTCCGCCAATGAGTAAAACACTTTCTCCAGTCTGTGTTTTCACAGTTCGATACGAACGTTTTGGTTCATCGACGCTAATGTACATGCTCGAGATATTGGGTATGTGTTTATTCGTCAAAATAGCATAAGAACGATACGGACTTAATTTTGAGAAGTAAAGGTCTTTCCATCGAAGAAATGGATAATGCGTTGCAATGATCACATGGTCCGCCTCAATCTCATGGCCATTCTCCAGCGATACGGAATAGATTTTTCCTTTTGAAACGTCGATTGCACGACTGTTTTCACGAATATCGACTCCTTTTGCTACTGCCTTTTCCAGCAACGCAAGAAGGTATTTGACAGGATGGAATTGTCCTTGTTTTGGCAATGAAAGACCATTCCTTGCTTCTGGAAGAGGCAAATCCGTCAATTCTTCATAAGGAATCGATAGTTTTTTATATGCGTCACGTTCATTATCAATTGTTATTTCTCCGTTTTCTGTTGTGGCATAGATGACAGCAGACTTTTCTTCCCAATCACAAGAAATCGATTCTTGTTGTATCCAATTTTGAATGGATTGCAAGGCTTCTGTATTCGCTTCGTAATAAGCACGAGCACGCGCTTCATCAGTACTGTGAAGTAATTCTTGATAGATTGGGCCGTGTTGCGCCGTTACTTTTGCGGTTGTAAAACCAGTTGTTCCATGTAAAAGCGATGTTGCCTCTAAAAGCGTGACTTGTTTTCCTTCTTTTGCTAATAAATACGCTGCGGTGATACCTACAATTCCTCCCCCAATAATGCACACATCTGTTTTAGTAGAAGTAGCCAGTTGCGGAAAGGATGGAATGTGATTTTCTAGCCAATAAGATTGATTCACTACGAACACACCTTTTTATCAGTATCTTTTCCCTCTTTCACCCTAAATATGCCAAACTTCTGAAGTTTGAAAGTCTCTTTATTTCTGTGTTATAACTATAGGGTAGCCTAAAACCTAGTAATCATGTTGGAATAATATAATTTAAAAAGGGGTTACCTTACATGGGTAGAGAATTTGTAGAAATTTTTGATGAATGGGTTCAATCATATGATTCCTCCGTTGCAGGACTTGATCCAGAATACGCGGATGTTTTTGAGGGATATACAGAAATATTAAAAGAGGTAGCAAGTCGAGCTAAAGGGAATGTCATGGAATTCGGATCTGGTACAGGAAATTTAACAAAGTTGCTTATGGAACTTGGTCATCCTGTCACTGCAGTGGAACCGAATAAGGCCATGCAACAAGCGACACGAGAAAAAGTAGGGGATATCCGAATTCTAGACGGAGACTTACTTCATTACCCAGAAACAAAAGTTGAAACGATTGTAAGCACATATGTATTTCATCACTTAACAGATGAAGAAAAAATTATGGCACTGAAAAAGTATGCACAACAGTTACCAATTGGTGGAAAAGTGGTGTTTGCGGATACTGCGTTTATTTCTGAGACGGCGAAGTCCGCTCAAATCGCGAAAGAACGGGCTCGAGGGTTCGATCATGTTGCCGATGATTTAGAACGAGAATACTATACGACAGTGCCGTTCCTGCAAAATGCTTTTGATGAAGCAGGATTTTATGTACACTTGAAACAACTTAATGATTATGTTTGGCTAATGGATGCAACGAAAAAAGAAGGAGTGGGAACATTGACAAAGAAAATGAATGTAGAAAGCTTCAACTTAGATCACACGAAAGTAGTGGCACCATATGTACGATTAGCTGGTGAAAAAACCGGAGCAAACGGAGACCAAATTTTAAAATATGATATTCGTTTTAAACAACCGAACAAAGAACACATGGAAATGGCCGGTCTTCATTCCATCGAGCATTTGATGGCTGAAAATATTCGAAATCATACGGATCAAGTAGTAGATATTGGTCCAATGGGATGTCAGACAGGGTTTTATTTAACAATGATTAATCATGATAATTATGAGGAAGTTTTAACGATTCTAGAAAAAACATTACAAGATGTGTTAGAGGCTACAGAAGTTCCTGCTTGTAATGAAGTGCAGTGCGGATGGGCGGCGAATCACAGCTTAGAAGGTGCAAAGGAAATTGCGAAAGAAATGCTTTCAAAGCGTGACGAATGGAACGTGGTTTTTGCTGAGGAAGCACGATGAACGTTTTTAGCAATGTGCAAGAGCTAATAGGGAACACACCAATTGTGGAATTGACACGAGTGGAAATCCCAAACAATTGTCGACTTTTTGCCAAGCTCGAATTCATGAATCCAGGCGGAAGTGTCAAAGATCGCTTGGGAATGAACTTACTTGCGGACGCCGAAAAACGTGGCGTTCTTTCCCCTGGGGGGACCATTATTGAGCCAACTGCCGGCAACACTGGAATTGGTATAGCGATGGCGGCAATTGGACGAGGGTATAACGTGATATTTGTCGTTCCTCAAAAATTTAGCATGGAAAAACAAACGTTGATGCGCGCACTTGGAGCGGAAGTTATCAATACGCCGACCGAACTAGGCATCAAAGGTGCCATTGCAAAAGCAGAAGAGTTAGTGAAAGAAATCCCGCAATCCTTTTCACCTGCTCAATTTTCGAACCCTGCGAATCCAGAAACGTATATCCATACACTAGGTCCAGAGCTTTGGGAAGACATGGATGGAAAAGTGGACGTGTTCGTTGCAGGGGCTGGTTCTGGAGGAACCTTTATGGGAACTGCCAGCTATTTAAAGGCGAAAAGTGAAGCGATTAAAACGGTTATTGTCGAGCCAGAGGGATCTATTTTAAATGGCGGAGAACCAGGTAGTCATTACACAGAAGGTATTGGCATGGAATTTCTACCCGGTTATATGAATGAATCTCTTTTCGATGCGATTCATACGGTAGAAGACAAAGATGCGTTTACGCGAGTGCGAGAACTGGCAAAAATGGAAGGGCTGCTTGTTGGAAGTTCGTCCGGAGCAGCGTATCATGCTGCCTTAAAAGAAGCAGAGATAGCAGCACCTGGTAGCCATATCGTGACGGTGTTTGCGGATTCCAGTGAGCGTTACATGAGCCAGAAAATTTATGATTTATTCCAGGAGGACAGAGCATGAGAGCTAAAACAAAAATGATTCACGCAGGGATTTTTGGTGACGAGACAACTGGTGCAGTTTCGACACCGATTTATCAAGTAAGTACGT
Source organism: Paenisporosarcina cavernae (assembly GCF_003595195.1). GTDB lineage: Bacteria > Bacillota > Bacilli > Bacillales_A > Planococcaceae > Paenisporosarcina > Paenisporosarcina cavernae. The sequence continues at coordinate 1,903,997 of NZ_CP032418.1, read as the reverse complement.
ATAAACAAGATGCAGTCGGTGATTTCAGAGGATATGAGTATTCTAGAACAGGAAATCCAACTCGCCATGCACTAGAAGTGTTGATCAGTGATTTAGAAGGTGGCCACGCAGGATTTGCGTTCGGATCTGGTATGGCAGCAATTAGCTCTGTCATGATGATGTTTAACTCAGGAGACCATATTGTGATGACAGACGATGTGTATGGTGGAACATACCGTGTCATGACGAAAGTGATGAACCGTATGGGAATCGAATCGACACTAGTGGATACAAGTGATTTAGATGCAGTAGAAGCGGCAATTCAACCAAATACAAAAGCGATTTTCATTGAAACGCCGACAAACCCATTATTGAAAATTACCGATATCGCCGAAGTGTCTTCATTAGCAAGGCAAAAAGGATTGAAAACAATTGTCGACAACACTTTCATGACACCATACTTACAACAACCTATTCAACTTGGAGCAGATATCGTCGTTCACAGTGCAACGAAATATATAGGCGGACATAGTGATGTTGTCGCAGGATTAGTAGTGGTGGCAAATGAAGAACTGGCAACTGACATGCATTTTGTCCAAAATTCGGTAGGAGCGATTCTAGGACCACAAGACTCTTGGCTACTTATTCGGGGATTGAAAACACTTGGAATTCGGATGGACGAAACAAACAAAAACGCCATGCGAATTGCCATGTTCCTTGAAGAACATGAAGCAGTCGGAAAAATTTACTATCCGGGTTTAAAAGGCCACAAAGGTCGAGACATTATGCAAAAACAAACAAAAGGCTTCGGGGGCATGATATCGTTTGATGTCGGTTCAACGGAAAAAGCTAACGATTTACTCGCAAAACTTCGCTACTTCACACTAGCAGAAAGCTTAGGAGCAGTAGAAAGTCTTATCTCCGTTCCAGCACAAATGACACACGCATCCATTCCTGCAGATCGTCGGCAGGAACTAGGAATTGTTGATGGATTAGTGCGCATTTCTGTCGGCATTGAAGATGTAGAAGATTTGATAGAAGATCTAGAAGCAGCTTTAGGTTGATTGGAAATGGATGGAGAGTGTCCTCATGTTAGGGTGATTAAGTACGGCGATTGGGTGATTAACTCTGATTTGCGGTGGTTAACCCGAGCGATTGGGTGATTAACTTCGATTTGCGGTGATTAAGTTGTCGAATTCGGGGATTGACCAGATTGACGTTGAATAGTAGACTCGCCATTCAGCAGTCGTCGAAGTAATGGATTGTCCTAATGTTAGGGTGATTAAGTTCGCCGATTGGGTGGTTAACTCTGATTTGCGGTGATTAAGTTGTCGAATTCGGTGATTGACCAGATTGACGTTGAATAGTAGACTCGCCATTCAGCAGTCGTCGAAGTAATGGATTATCCTAATGTTAGGGTGATTAAGTACGCCGATTGGGTGGTTAACTCTGATTTGCGGTGGTTAACTCGTGCGATTGGGTGGTTAACTTCGATTTGCGGTGATTAACTTGTCGAATTCGGTGATGGACACAATTTAATATACGATTATAGAAGAAATCCCCCTGCGAAATTCGAGGGGGATTTTTTTATTTTCCTTTAAAGATTGGTTTTCGTTTTTCTCCGAAGGCAAGTAGGGCTTCGACACGGTCTTCTGTTGGGATGGTTATTTCGTATGCTTTTCGTTCGATATTTAGACCGGTTTGGAGATCAGCATTCATACCGTGTTTGATAGCAAATTTTGCTTGCTGGAGAGCTATTGGTCCGTTTGCTAGCATTAGATCAGCAAATTTTCCTGTTTCTTCAATGAGACTCGCTGATGGGACAACTTTTGTCACGACGCCATATTCTAGTGCTTCTTCTGCGCGAAGTCGTCTAGCTGTTAAGATGAGTTCCATTGCTTTTGATTCGCCAATTAATCGAGGGAGTCTTTGTGTTCCGCCTGCTCCTGGAATTATGGCTAAGCTTGTTTCGGTGAGGCCAAGTAGTACTGTATCGGCTGCGATTCGGAAATCGCATGCTAATGCAAGTTCCATCCCTCCACCAAATGCGTAGCCATTCATCATCGCGATTGTTGGTTGAGGTAAATTTTCGATGGTTGTAAAGACTTCGCCAATTTTATAAATATTTCGTTTTACTTGTTGTTCGGTTAAGGTTTTGCGCTCTTTGAGATCAGCTCCAACGCTGAAGGCTTTCTCTCCAGCACCTGTGAAGATTACGACACGAATGTCTGGGTTGATGCGGATTGCTTCGACGACTTGTGAAAGTTCACGTAGCATGTCGTAGTTAAAAGCGTTCATTGCATCAGGACGATTAAGTGTGATAATTGCTAAATTGCCTGTTTGTTCGTAACGAATTGTTTCCATAGTTTAACCCCTTTTTTCGTCATCTATTATCAGACTATCATTTTTTGTATTTTCTCGCTATTGTCATGTGAGGCTACCAAATGGCATCAAATATTCCTCTATTTGGGTATTTTTAGGTCAGTTAGTGAAATTATCATAGGACTTTTTATATAAATTTGATATAATTAATTAAAAAAAGAGATGGAATCGAGGGAATGAGATGGAGGTCTTTGTTGGAAGACAACCTATATTTGATATCCAAGAGCAAATATTTGGCTTTGAGTTGCTGTATCGCAATAGTGATTTAAATTCATTCCCAATTATTGATGGGGATAAAGCCACGATGGAAGTGCTGATTCATTCCTTTATTACCATTGGGGTAGAAGAGTTAGCGAATGGAAAGCCCTGTTTTATAAACTTTACCGAAAATTTGTTACACGATTCTATTTTGGATATGTTAGATCCTCGACATGTCATCATTGAAATTTTGGAAGATGTGAATATTACGGCCGATGTGCTTGTTAAAATAAATGAATTAAAATTTCGCGGATTTTCAATTGCACTCGATGATTTCGTGCTATTAGATCCGTATTTAAAAGAAGCCGGAATTTTTGACGTGATTGATTATATCAAAGTAGATTTCTTAAAATCTTCACAAGATGAACGAGAAATTATCGAGCACTATATTAAAAAGCATTATCCGCACATACAATTGCTAGCGGAGAAGGTAGAGACACGCAGTGAATTTAATATGGCGAAGAAATCAGGTTATGCATTTTTTCAAGGCTACTTTTTTTCGAAGCCTCAAATTATACAAGGAAAAGAAATTCCCAGTAATGTCTCGCAAAACTTTCAAATCCTTCAAAAGATTGCCGAACAAGATGCGGATATTTCTAGCATTGCAAGCTTAATTGAACGAGATGTGTCATTATCGTTTAAGTTACTGAAATTGATTAATACATCAGGAATTAAGAAGAAAGTCCGTTCTATTCAACAAGCTATTTTACTTTTAGGTTTAGATGAATTACACAAATGGATTTACGTACTTACATTGCGGGAGACGGCCGTTGAAAGCTCCGATCCACAAACAAATGCTCTCTTAACATCTTCATTGTTCCGAGCAAAATTTTTAGAACTCATTGCGAAACATGGGAAAAAACAAAATGCCTCCGAATATTTTTTGTTAGGCATGTTTTCGATGATTGAAGCACTATTACATAAACCGTTCGATCAAATTTTACACAAATTATCTCTTTCTGACATGATTGAGGAAACGTTACACGGTGCGAAAACAGAAATGTCGATGCATTTAGATTTAGCAGTAGCGGTTGATCAGTTGCAATGGGTGAAGATGAGACAACTGATGAGTGAACTAGATCTTTCAGAAGAGATTATTCGAAAGTATTATACAAAGGCTATGCAGTGGACAAATGAATTAGCGTAAACAAAAAACTATCGAGCACCCTGCTCGATAGTTTTTATGTTATTGGCCGGTGTTGTTGAAATTATTTCTAGATGCTAGAGACAAGGCTTCTGACGCTGCTTTATCTGCATTTTCATTTCGTTGGCCACGTCCTATTTCTTGATATCCATTCTTTTGTTTCCAGTCATAGATCAGACCGAATACAATTAATCCTACTGGTATCCCCACAATAATCCAAATCATCTGTGTGCCTCCTTCAACTCTAATTTGACGATTGACATGTATCTCATACTTACCTATACGTTGAATGTGAGAAAAAGTTTCAGAATTATCTTATTTTCCCAACAAACGTAACCCAAAACGATAATTGCATCAATGATTTCATCCACTCGTACAGTAGAATAGCGAAACAGGTCTTGCCAATTTTTGTCGAACTTGTCATACTAACACATATTATTAGAAACGAGTGTGGGCTTTTGAGAAATGTAACGTTACAAACCAAAATATTTCTTTATGGAGCACTTTTTGTGACCGCCATTTCCCTTTTAATTGGTACGTCTTTTTATTTCACCATGTCCCAAAGTATCGAACAACAAATTGGAAATCGAGCACTCAATCTAGCGGTTACAACGGCTAGTCGACCTGATGTGCGAAGTGCGTTTGATACTCTCAATCCTAGTGAGCAATTACAACCAATAGCAGAAGAAGTTCGAAAGCTATCTGGTGCGGAATACGTGGTGATTGGAAATACAGATGGCATCCGATATGCACATCCCGTGCCAAAACGTATTGGGCAAAAAATGGTGGGGGATGATAATGACCGAGCGTTATTAAAAGGGGAATCCTATATTTCAGAAGCGACCGGAACGCTTGGACCTGCGTTGCGAGGAAAAGCACCCATTAAAGACAGCGACGGAAACATTATTGGTGTTATTTCGGTTGGCTTTTTAAAAGAAGATATTTCACACACCTTTTTTAGTTACGCCGATTCCATCATTGGGATTGTCGTTATTGCAATTGTGTTAGGTGTCATTGGTTCCACGATTCTTGCTAGAAGCATTAAAAAAGTTCTCTTTAATTTGGAACCAACGGAAATCGCGCATTTATTTACAGAACGAAACACTGTTTTAGAATCGGTCCGTGAAGGCATTATTATGGTGGACAAGCATGCGCAAATTTCCATGTTGAATAAAGCTGCTTACGAGATTCTATCCATTCCAGAAGATAGTCCTGTCATCGGTCATCCGGTTGAAGAAATCTTACCAAACACATTACTTCCGCATGTCTTGCAAACTGGGGAGAAACAATTTGACCGTAGTATGCTGATACGTGGAAAAGAAACGATTGTCAACCGCATGCCGATTTTAGTAGGCAATGAAATCGTTGGTGCTATTTCAAGTTTCCGTTTGCAGTCCGATTTTCATCAATTGACAACGGAACTGTCGCAAGTAAAACAGTATACGGAAGCACTCCGTGCACAAACACACGAATATCAAAACTTTTTATATACCATCAGCGGGTTAATCCAATTAAATTCGCTCGATGAAGCGTTGCATCTCATTCATTCCGAAACAGAGGAACATCAATCGCTTATTCACTTCGTCACACAACGCTTACAAGATCCATATCTAGGGGGGCTCGTTATCGGGCTTTTCAACCGAGCACGTGAACTAAAAGTCCGGTTTATTTTAGATGAAGACAGCCATTTGAAGATGCTACCAAAACACTTGGAAAAAAGCTTGTTCGTCTCCATTATTGGAAATTTAGTGACGAATGCGCTTGAAGCGGTGGAGCATTTAGAAGAGTCCAAACGAATTGTCCGGTTACTCATTACGGATAATGGGAATGAAATCTTGTTTGAAGTAGAAGATTCCGGTGAAGGGCTTCCCCCGGAAATTCAAGAATCTCTTTTCACTGCCCGTATTTCCACAAAAGAAGGTGAAGATCGAGGATACGGATTAATGAAAGTGAATTCGGACATCCAAGATTTAAACGGCGTATGCTCAATAGAGCAAGGGGATTTAGGAGGAGCATTATTTATCATTTCCATTCCAAAAGGGGGTTTTCTCGATGGAGGAAATCATTGAAATAGTAATCATAGAAGACGATCATCGAATCGCGGATATTCACCGCAGATTTATTGACCGAATTGACGGGTTTCAAGTCGTTGGCTCTGCTGCTACAGGTATGGAGGCAAAGGATTGGATTTCCGCGCTACAACCGAATCTTATTTTGCTGGATGTCTATTTGCCCGATATGTTGGGCACGGAATTGTTGTCGTATATTCACGAAGAAAGTCCAGAATCTGATATTATCTTTATTACAGCGGCAGCGGAAGTCCCAATCGTGAAACAAGCCTTTCGCAGTGGGGTTTTTGACTACGTAGTGAAGCCTGCCACATTTGATCGTTTTAAAGAGAGTTTATTGTCATACAAAGAAAAGACGCAGCTTTTAAAAAGCACCGAAAGTTTAGAGGAAGCATCTATTCAAATGCTTTGGAATCAGCAAAAATCATCGCTAGAAGCTGATAAAGTTCCAACGCCTAAAGGGATTGATCCGAAAACAATGGAGAAAGTATTGTTTCATCTGCAGGATCAATCGCTAGGCATAACTGCAGAAAAGTTTGGCGTGTTAAGTGGTCTTAGCAGAAGTTCCTCCAGACGTTACTTAGAATTTTTAGTTTCGGACAATAAAGCAACGGCAGAATTAATCTACGGTACGATCGGGCGACCTGAAAGACGTTATTTCCCAAAACTCCGTGAACAAAATGAACAAAATAGCTAGAAAGAAATTTATTCCACTTATGACCCAAAACATTGAATAGTAGAAAAGTTCTGATAAATTGATGACAGCGCAATGAAAGCGCTGTCTTTTTATTTCATTCAAGGGGGAAATATTGTATGTGGAAAAAATTATCGACAGTTGCACTTGTTAGTTCGCTTGCACTTAGCTTAGCGGCATGTAGTTCTGATGGAAATGAAAGCGCTTCCTCAAACTATCCGGACAAAAATATCACGATTGTAGCACCTTCTGGAGCTGGTGGGGGATGGGATTTAACGGCTCGTGCAATTGCAAAAACGTTAAATGATACGAAGTTAGTAGATGAATCCATTATGGTTGAAAACAAACCAGGTGGTGGCGGTGCTGTTTATATGGCGGAGTTTGCGACGAAAGAAGCAGACAATGATTACGTCTTAATGGTGAAATCACCTCCCATTTTAATTAACAATAACAAAGCAGAAGGAAATAGTCCTTACGGCTACAAAGATACTCGCCCAGTTGCACAACTTACTCGTGATTACGGTGCAATTGTGGTGCAAGCGGACTCTGAATTTAAAACGTTAGAAGATGTACTAAAAGCGATTAAAGCGGATGCAACAAAAGTGACGCTTGCTGGTGGTTCTGCACCTGGATCGATGGACCACTTAGTCGGCATTTTACCTGCTTATGAATACGGCATTGATCCTAAGTCTGTAAAATATGTCTCGTATGACGGTGGCGGAGAAGCTATCGCAGCATTATTAGGAGACAACGCGGATGTCATTGCAACCGATGCATCAACAATAGCTGAATATGTAAAATCAGGTGATGTTCGTGTGTTAGCTGTCAGTTCAGCAGAACGATTAGACGGGGAATTAAGTGATGTCCCAACTTTCAAAGAAGCTGGCGTGGATGCAGAGTTTACCATTTGGCGTGGACTATTTGCACCAAAAAATATGTCAGATGAAGCATTCGATTTCTGGTCCGAGAAAATGGATGAGTTAGTAAAAACGGATGAATGGAAAGCTGAACTTGAACGTAATGGTTGGGCAAGTGAATATCGCAATGCGGAAGAATTTAAAACATATTTAGATGATCAAGATAAAGTCATCGTTGAATTATTGACTGCTTTAGATATGCAAAAATAATAGGAACGAAAACTTTTTAGGGAAAGACAGGACTTAATCAGAACACAAGAAATAGCTTGAACGGTGACGCATCTCCGTCACCGTTTTTCTTAGGAGGGGGAAGAATAATGAGTAAAACGTTCGATCGAATAGCAAGTATCGTCTTTTTACTGATTGGTCTTTTATTTGTCATAGAAAGTCAATCCATATCGCAAAGTGCTTACGGTTCTTCCGTGGGACCAAATATTTTCCCGATGGCTCTTGGAATTATATTGCTTCTGCTAAGCATTAAATTGCTTTTTGAAACAATGAAATACAAAACATCCAACGGTGAAAAAGAACGATTACAATACAAAAAATTCCTCATCATTTTTGTTAGTGCCGTAGCTTATGCAGCAGCACTTGAACCAATTGGATATGTCATTTCGACATTCCTCTTTTTAGTCATCGCGTTTCAAACAATGGAGCGTGGAAAGTGGCTGAGCACTTTACTGATTGCGAGTTTCTTTTCGCTAGGTGTCTATTACTTTTTTGCAGAATTTCTCGGCGGATCATTACCTGGATTCCCAGAATTATAAGTTGAAAGGAGTTTTGGTATGACGACGGTCGATTTTCTATTACAAGGATTCGCCACAGCATTTCAGTGGCAAAATATCTTATTTGCCTTTGTTGGTGTATTAATCGGGACAGCAGTCGGTGTCTTACCTGGTATTGGACCAATGAGTGGAGTTGCGCTGTTAATACCTGTCACCGCAACACTTACGTCTGGTATGCCTACAGAAGCAGCAGCGGCTAGTTCCATCATTTTACTAGCAGGTGTCTACTACGGAGCCATGTATGGCGGATCCACAACATCCATTTTATTAAACACTCCTGGTGAGTCATCATCGGTCGTGACGACGTTAGATGGCTATCAAATGGCCAGACAAGGCCGAGCAGGAGCAGCGTTATCTATTGCAGCAATTGGTTCATTCGTCGCAGGAATTGTGTCGTTAATCGGATTAGTTTTACTGGCAGAACCATTGTCTAATGTAGCGTTAAAATTTGGGCCAGCTGAATATTTTTCACTCATGTTATTAGGATTAGCTGCAGTAAGTGGATTAGCTGGAAAATCCATCACGAAAGCACTCATCATGACCGTTATGGGTCTATTATTAGCAACCATTGGAATTGATGCCGTTTCCGGAATTGCACGTTTTACATATGATTTGCCTATTTTATATTCTGGACTTGAATTTTTAACGATTGCAGTTGGTTTATTCGCATTAGGTGAAGTGTTTAAAACAATTATGGAACGAGACAAAGAAGATGGTGCGATCGCTAAAATTGACAGGGTTCTTCCAACAAAACAGGACTTAAAAGATAGTTCAAAACCAATTCTTCGGGGATCCGTTTTAGGATTTTTCATCGGTGTATTACCTGGCGCAGGTGCCACTTTAGCATCTTTCTTCTCATATATTGCAGAGAAAAAGTTTAGTAAACATCCGGAGAAATTCGGTACAGGAGCTATTGAAGGAGTAGCTGGTCCAGAGTCAGCGAATAATGCAGCATCTGGTGGAGCGATGATTCCGTTATTAACATTGGGGATTCCAGGGTCTGGAACAACCGCTATACTGATGGGTGCACTCATCATGTACAACATTCAGCCCGGCCCTTTATTGTTCGATGATCATCCAGAAGTTGCATGGGGCTTGATTGCGAGTATGTTCATCGGAAATTTAATGCTTCTGGTGTTAAACATGCCATTAGTAAAAGTGTTTGCGAAAATCATCCAAACACCAAAGAAATATTTAATCCCGCTAATCGTCGCGATTTCCTTCTTCGGAGTATACGCGGTGCAATATACGACGTTTGATTTGTACTTATTATTAGCGTGCGGTGTACTTGGCTACTTGTTATCAAAAAATGATTTCCCACTTGCACCGCTCGTGTTAGCGTTAGTATTAGGCCCTATGATTGAAAACAATATGCGTCGTGCATTAACGATTTCGAATGGAGATTTTTCCATCTTTGTAACAAAACCATTATCGCTAATTTTCATCATTGCGGCAGTTGCCTGGTTGGTTATTCCGCTTGTGTTAAAATTAAAAGGTCGAAAAATCGTGATAAATGAAGAAGATTAAAACGTAAGACAGCTGTCTTTTAAGTGAATTCACTTGAAGGCAGCTTTTTTTATAGAAGGAAATGGTGTATGTAACGTGGAAGATTAGACTATGGAAGAATATGTTATCCTTGAAATCACTAAAACTAGTTTTTCGGAAATAAATGAACGAAATTTTTAGGAGGAGAAGTCCTTGTTTGAACAATTCGATTTTGAGCAACTGTTTCAGTTGCAAAGGGAAACAAAACCTATTGTTGTCATGATGTGCGGAGTTGCTGGATCAGGCAAAACGACTTTCGCTAAAATACTGGAGAAAAAAGGCTTCGTAAGATTATCGATCGATGAAGAAATTTGGACGACGAATGGAAGATGGGGAATTGATTTTCCAATGGAAAAATTGGTGGAATATCGAGCAAGTGCGGAGGGAAAATTACGTTTGCAACTTATTCAATTAATGAAGGATAAACAACACGTCGTCATAGACTTCAGTTTTTGGGATCGGAGCAGAAGAGAGGACTATAAACGTCTAATAGAATCTTCTGGAGGTAAATGGGTCTTACTTTATCTACAAGTAGAGGTAGAAGAATTACAAAAAAGGCTCCAACTACGAAATCAACGAGCGGATGCTAACTCCTTTCCAATTTCTGATGAGCTGCTAGCCTCTTATTTGAAGAGGTTTGAAGTACCAAAAGGCGAGGGAGAAATTGTCGTAAGAAATTAGGAGGGTATACAGGATGATTTTACATACTGAGATAAAAGGACATGGGGAACCGATTGTTTTTCTCCATAGTGGATTACAAACGGGCAGTACTGACTACGAAGCACAATAAGCTTATTTTCAGAAAAGCTATCAGGTAATAACTCCAGATTTAATAGGGCACGGGAAATCGACGGAAAATGATTTTTCTCACTTTTTTACAGATTGCGCAACTGATTTACCCGAAACGTTAACAGCTAACTAATTGGAGAAAGTTCATGTAGTTGGGAGTTCACTCGGAGTTGTAGTTGCCGTCACATTTTCAGAAATGTTCCGGAGCGAATTCATACGCTGACCTTATCGGGAATCTTATTGGAAAAACCAGCGAACTGGACAGAAATGAATCGCGCGCAATTTACTGACCAAATGGAATTGCTAAAGAACGACCAAACAGTTCAGTATTTCGATCAATTGCATGCATCTGATTGGAAACAATTTATTTACATGGGGAAAGAGGAATCATGGTATCCATTTGATTCTACAAAAAAATTAACCGCCTCAACATTTCCCATTCTTCTCATAATTGGAGAAGGGAATTTAGATGAGCTTATCGGTTTAAAAGAATGGAAATCGAAGAACTCGAATGCTCATATTGCGGTTATTCCATTTGCAGGGCATTTGGTACAAACGGATCAGGCGCAACTATACAGTCAAATTCTAGAAAGTTTTTTAAAACAATTTCCTTTCATTGGAGAACTTAAACCGAATACGAAAACAGAAGCTGAAAGATAAAATAGAACGACAGTGCGAGACAAAGACTCCTTAAACTTTCTAATGCATGATTTTTTTGTAACGTCCTCACCATATTGATGGTATACTTTAAACCTTAAAGGCTAAGGACGAGTCAAGATAATCAAAGGAGTATCAGTATGAACAAAAAGTGGACGATAAAAGAAATCAATGAATATGTAAAGAAGAACTCAGACAGTGTGTTACTCACGAAAGAATATACAGGATTTTCACAGAAATTACTGTTCAAATGTTCGTGTGGAAACAATTTTGAACGAACGTTTAAAAAATTTAAAGATAATAAACAAACGAAATGTACAAGTTGTGTGGAGATTAAACCGTCTCGTTAACATGTTAATAACGAGGAAGATTCAGAACGCTCATATGTGGCGTTCTTTTTATTTGTAGTCATACATGCAGGAGATTGCATCTTTCGTATGGAATGTAAATATATGGTTAGATTTTTTGTGATAGTTCTATCTTTTAAATAGAAACGTGGTTGGAACGGAGGTAGCGACATGCTAGAAAGCATTTCTAAATTAATGCTCCTGTTATGTGCCTTTTGCTTGTTTGGGTGCGAACAAAACCAACAGCCGGAAGACAAAGGAGAAAGCGTTCGTCCAACTAATGACATACAAGATTATTTGGAAGAAACGTACGCAGGTCAATTCGATTGGAAATTGCAAGACGGCATTAGACGCGTTTCTAGTGATGCTGTTGAAGCAGAAACACCATATTATGAGCACCTCCAAAGTATTGACATTAACTTGTATCCGTACAGAGGGGATCATTTAATCTATTACACATTTGATTTAAATCCAACATGTAAGAAAGACGGCAAGGAATACACATACTTTATTTCCATTATTAGAAACGAAAAAGATACAGAATTTATCGGAGCGTATATGGGTATGCGGAACGCAGAAGGCGGTGGTTCTCCAATTCAATCAGTGGAGAATTTTTTTAAGGAAATGAAATGTGAGAATGACGTGAAATAATGGACTTAGAAAGGTTATTGAATTACAAGTTCGATTTTTTGTGAAACGAGTGAATATGATGAGGATAAAATATACAAGATTAGGAGAAAGTAGAGGTGTCTAGAGTTGGAAAACAAAAATTTAACAAAAAGTGGCGTCTTATTTAACTGTTTTTTGCTAGTAGTCTTTTCGGGAGTGTTTATTTTTTTCTTACTAGACGGGTATAGTTCCTTCAATATTAAACTCCTTAACATTGCTATTCCGGTTACGGTTTTGTTACTTCTGATGAACTTTGGCATCACAAGGTTGATGCAAGGGAGGAAAAGAAGTAGTTTTGCATACTTCGGTCTGACGGTCATTCCGATTTGTTCGTTGATTTTTACAATTCTTGTTTTACAACTCTAGACCTACTTTAACAAAATTTTTTAACATAAATCTGTATTTGCACTGCAATGAATTTTATTTAAAATGTGTCAGTAAATAGACAGGAATTTCAATCAAGAACTAAGAAACTTTAGAAGAATGGCCCTTAGAACCGTTTGTTCATTTGAAAACAAGTTTATTTATAGTGTTTATTTTTAGGAAAATGATTTTTACATATTACTACCTATCATGATAAATACTGGTCATCGATAAATGATATTGCAAAGCAAAAGTTGCAAAATTCATGTTAAGTTATCTATTAAATTTGGAAATTTTGTAACAATATAGTTATGTAAACGTCTACTTCAATTATAGGGGGGCGAAATCATGAAAAAATACATCACACCCATAGGAATTGCAGTGTTGTTTATCGTAACTGGATGCGGTACAGCTGTGAAGGAACCTGTCACAAATGGAGAAGGATCAGGATCAGAAGTGCAAAAGAAGGAAATTGAACGTGAAATAATTGTAGAATTGAAACAACCGAAAATAGAAACACCAGAGCGAGATAAAGTAAAAGCGGAAATTAAAGAACGACCAGAATTCAAGGACGGAATTTACGGAAAACAGACGGACGAACTTGCAGAAAACCTAACTGTCCAACAGATAGAGGGCCCAATTGCAATCACAGCACTTGAAGAAGTGTACGGGGGGCAAAATGGTTTTCAAAAAGAAGGAATCATCTTCTATGGGACAGATGAAAATCCTGGTTTTTGGATTGGAATAAAGAATCCGGACGAACGATTAGATGAGCTTGTTAAGATTCTTCAAGCCAAAGTTGATAGCGGAGTAATCAGTGCGAAATATATTCATATTTTCAAAAGTGATTTTACGCATGAAGAGCAGCGGGCACTGATGGATCAAGTGAACCGGGAAGTAAAAAAGATGGTGGAAGAATTCCATAATCCAAACGCCGTTGGTTATAGCGTTTCGGTTGATACATTAACTGGTAACATTGAAATCGACCATAATTTCTTGACCGAAAAACAAATAGAGCATCTCAAAGAAAGTTTTGATAGACATAAGATTGTTTTCTCCATTCAAGGAAAAATGGCTCCGGATGAAGGTGAACCTGATGTGATATATCCAGAAAAAGAATTTACAACCACACAACATTCAGAAGGCGAATTAATTTTAGGTGTTGAGAAAGACCGATTCTTTACAGGATCTATGTATTATGACTTTACAGACGCTAAGAAAAAACTTAAAACTGGCCAACGGGTCCTTGTTTCAACTACAGGAATGATAATGGAATCTTTCCCAGGACAGGGAAGGGCAGTAGTGGTAGAGATTTTACCGGATTACAAGCCGGATGGCGCTAATTTAACCGAATCTCAGGTAGTAGCCATTGCTGCTCAGAATAAAATAGGTGTCATTGAGAAGATAGAGTTCAATCAAGATGAGGATGAATGGATCGTATCCAGTAACAAGGATACAGTAACAATCGGTGATAAATGAAATGGAAATTTTCTAATCGTAAAAAAAGAGAGGAATACATCGAATTTTTGTGATGGCGCAAACTTCTTAACTTTTACTGGAATAAGTTTTATTTGAAAAAGGTATAAAAAAAGAAGATTCTCATCTTCTTCACAGGCTTCAAAAAAAATATTTGTTTATGTACTTGAAGCTTTAATTCCAGCATCAAATGCATTTAATACTACATGTTATCTATTGTTAAAAGCAGAATCGTATATTTCTTTCTTAATGTAATTTAGTGAGTCAGAATTCTAAACAAATGAAAAGAGCCCCTAGACGATACGGTCTAATAGGGCTCTTTCTTGTGAAAGCCGTGTTCCGACAGCTTTCACGTGGGTTTGGCACCCAATGACCCCGACTGGGTTCGAACCAGCGACCTCCACCCTGTCAAGGTGGCGCTCTCCCAACTGAGCTACAGGATCTAATTTTGCAATACAATTAATTATAGCTGGAAATGCAGAGATAGCAAGAGGTTTTTGAAAAACTAGTGTCGAATTAAAACATGTATGAAACATTTAGTTATCTGCTCATCCAGCGATAGTGAATCTGGAATTTGGAAGGAAAAGGGGATCCAAACCTATTTGTCCTGAAGATTATTTCTATCTTTTGAATAAAAATGCCCAAAAGACTATTGCCGTTTGATAGGAACGGAAGGAGAGAGTGTAGTGAAAGTTTGGTCGTTCTTAATAGGGAGTTGCATAGGAGTTATTGTTGGATTCCTCTCAGTTTTTATTTTCACGTATGTCGGAAATGTACTTGCTGGTGGAATCACGTCGTTTCAACCAGAGCCATTTCTCTATATAGCATGTATCTTTCCATTTTCCATTGCCTGCGGTGTTTTAGCCCACTATCTATCTTCGAGTCAATTTTTGACATCCGCCGGGTATTGGAAGATGAGTTTCATCTTTGCGTTTGTATTGTCCATTTTTGTCAGTACTTTTGGTGTCTTGATAGGTGAATATGTTGTACGAGGAGGAGTAGGAACACTGAATTGGAGTGGGACGATTCTTTGGGGGTTACTTTATGCGATTCTACTATTACCACTGTCGGCGTCGCTCGTAAAACTCTTTCTTTTACCCATTTTGCAGCAAGCGATTCTACTTTTTAGGCAATCAAGGTTTATGTCCAATAAATGACATTTTGTGACAACTTTATGAACTTTCCAATTTCATCCATCGTTCGACAATTTTCCCAATTTGTATCGATTACAATCGAAAATGTACGAATATCATTTCTATAATCGAAATAGTTTTGGAGGAAGATTTACGTGTTAGTAGTTTTTGAGAAGTATTTATTGTTAAGTAAAATTGAATTAAAAAAGCGGCACATGTATTACAAAGCGAAGCACCTTGGCTTTACGGATGAGCGTGTTGTTTGTTGTAGCCAAGAATTAGATGATTTGTTAAACATCTATCAAGATAAATTTATGTCGTACTTATAAAAGAAGATAGCAAATCAGCTACCTTCTTTGCTCATTGAACTGCTGCGCGGAATCCAGCTTTTTTCGCTTCTACTTCTGTACAAAACCACTCTTCCGGATTTGTTTCTGCGTAGTGTTCAGCTGATGGGATGTGATAGATTTTCTCCCCGTCCCGATTAATATTCCCTTTTATTAAACAATCGTTTGTGGAATTGGATTCGATGGAAGAGTCAAACCCACGATTTGTCGAGTAGCCGTCGATTTTCCAAATTCCAAGACGTTGTTCCTTTGCATGTTTCTCCGCTTTTTCTAGTGCATTCAAATACCGTGTATTCGGAGGAAAGACGTAGGCAACTCGTGCTAATCCTTCTCCTACTAGTTTTTCTTGAATGAAGACATCATCCACATAGACATAGGCAAGTAGTCTTCCATAATCGTCCATTCGATCCCCCACATCAAATTCTAGAGATACTTCTCCGGAAGTTAAGAGTTCTTCATTTCGCAAAGTGGCTTCTTCGCTGAAGGTTTGTTTTCCAAACTCTTTGTCCCGCAGCTCTGGAGTATCGATCAGCAAATAGCGAACACTTTCTTCTTTGCCGTTATAGACCACATCAATGGTATCTCCGTCTACTACTCGTTGCACTTCGACGGGAATATGATCGGTAGTGCCTGACGTTTTTGTGACGTCTGCTTGTTCTTGGCACGCGCTTAAAAAGACTGCTACAAGAATAATCATCGCCTTTTTCACTGTATTTCCTCCTCGCCCCATTTTGTACTTCTTGTCGTGAATGCTATGATTCTATCATAGTCTATTTTCGGAGGAGATTGGGATGATTCATCAATTTGAACTCGACTTTGTCTACGATTTCGACAAAGCAATCAGCAGATTATCACGCGATCCACTTATCTATATACGACCAGAAGAAAAACTAGTGAAAATTCCACTGGAAAATTCCGTCGCAACTTTAAAAAGTATCGGTACATTTGAACAACCAGCATTTGAACTCTCTGGAAACTTAACAGAAGAAGACATTGCACGAGTAAAATCAATTTTCCATTTTGATCGGTCGCTGGATCCAATTCATGCACATTTTCGCAACACGAATTTAGCAGAAGTGTTCGACCAACACAGAGGAACTCCTATCGTCAAAGAATTTTCGCTTTATGCAACGTTAATGAAAAGCATTATCCATCAACAATTAAATTTAGCATTTGCACATACGTTAACGACGCGATTTGTCGAGAATTACGGTACGCAAAAAGAAGGCGTTTGGTTGTACCCGACTCCAGAACGGACAGCAGAAATTCCCGTGGAAGAATTACGAGCACTTCAGTTTAGCCAACGAAAAGCGGAGTATGTCATTGACGTCTCAAAAGCAATTGCGAGCGGCACGATTGAATTAGATACGATGGAACAATTACCGGATGAAGAAATTGTGGAGACACTGGTGAAGCTTCGAGGAATCGGTCCATGGACAGCTGGGAGTTTTCTACTCTTCGGGTTGGGACGTCCGAATTTATTCCCAGTGGCAGATGTTGGTTTACAAAACGCGTTAAAGAAATTATGGAAGTTAGAACAAAAACCTACGGCAGAAGAAATGCAAGCTCACTTTCCGGAGTGGGAGCCGTATTTAAGTTATGCATCGCTTTACTTATGGCGAACTATCGAATAATTTCGACTATTCCTTTCGGTCGGATGATGTATTTCTTTCGTATAACGGCTCTGCTAGACTGGAAGAAATAGGGGAAAGAGAGACACAATTATGAAAATCAAAGATTGGGATAAAAGTTTAAAAGTAAGGTTATTTGGTGAAGCACTGATTAACATTACCTTTTGGATGTTCTTTCCGTTCCTTGCGATTTACTTCGCAGAAGAACTCGGAAGGGCAACCGCTGGTGCACTACTGATTATTTCGCAAGTATTTTCGGTTATTGCGAATTTAGTAGGGGGCTATGCTGCAGATACCTTCGGACGTAAACGAATGATGGTTGTCGCATCGATTGGGCAAAGCCTTGCGATGGTATTGTTCGCGTTTGCAAATTCGCCTGTCTACGAGTCGGCAATTTTAGGTTTCGTCGCCTTTACAATTGCGAGCGTATTCGGCTCCTTTTACTGGCCAGCAAGTCAAGCGATGGTTGCAGATGTGGTACCAGAAGAGCATCGGAGTGATGTCTTCGCAGTTTTTTATACGTCCATTAATATCGCGGTCGTTATCGGACCGATATTAGGTGGAATCTTCTTCTTCACGTACCGATTTGAGTTGTTATTAGTAGCGGCAGCATTTAGTTTGTTATTAGGATGGATATTATATAAATTTACAACGGAGTCCTTACCAGCATCTGCCGATAAGCTGCCGACTGACACGAGTCGCGGAGCAATGCATGCGATAAAAACACAGGTGAAAGATTACGGTGTCATTTTACAAGACAAAGTTTTCTTGCTGTTTATCGTGGCGGGGGTTTTAAGTGCACAAACGTTCATGCAAATGGATTTGTTACTACCGGTATTTATCAAAGATGTCATGCCAGAAACAGTTGTTTCCATCTTGGATTGGGATTTTAACTTAACAGGCGAATTGGCATTCAGTATGATTATTTCGGAAAATGGTTTTTTAGTCGCTTTACTAACGGTAGCTATTACACGATTTGTCGTGCGCTATAGTGAGCGCAATGTTTTCATCGTTTCTTCCATCTTATATGCAGTTGGAATGCTCGTTTTTGCCATGTTCAACATGTTCTTTATGTTCATTATCGCGATGTTTATCTTCACGCTCGGGGAATTACTCGTTGTCGGAATTCAGCAGAGCTTCATTTCCAAATTAGCACCGGAGCATATGCGAGGACAATACTTCGCCGCAGCGAGTCTTCGTTATACGATTGGTCGAACGATCGCACCAATTTCCATCCCATTAACCGTGTGGATTGGGTACAACTGGACGTTCGGACTAATTATTGTGCTTCAACTTCTTGCGGCACTTACGTATTACTGGATGTTCCATTTATTTGCACAGAAAAAGGCAGCTTCTACTCTTTAATGAGAGAGCTGCCTTTAGCTTGTATGTAGACTTTTGTGTTCAATCAAGATACCGTCGTTTCCTCCACTTCTTCATCTTCTTGGAAATAAATGAAAGACTCCTCTTCTAACTCTGTTAAACGGTCTTTGTTAATCCCTAAACTTAAGTTTCCTGAAAAGATCGGCTCCCACCAAGTTTCTGTTTTCATCATGATTTGTTCCTCCTTTAAATTGTCTTACTTATTTGACTATTGAATACCCAAAAAAGTTACACATCTAAACATTATTTTAAAGAAGTCTTCTCGATTAGTATGTCCAATCGGAACCAAATTATGCGTGTTTTCATACATTATGTTCGAGGAGGAACTACTATGAATACGAATTGGTACCGTGGCTCATACGTTCGATATGATGGCCGCGTCATCACGTTTGTTTTACCACCGCCAATTTGGTGGAATGAACAACCTGCAAATGCACAAGAGTATGCACCGCAAGAAGCCTTCCATCAAGGTTCTCTTTGGCCAATGTTAGTCGATGGGTTTTCAAATCAGGAGGGAATCGGATGACGGAGGAACAACGAAGTGCTTTGTACCAAGTGCAGGTAGCTGATTTTATCATGCTGGAGTGGGTTCTCTATTTGCATACGCATCCAGACGATCTAGAAGCAAAAGAAAAATGGCAAGATGCAACGATGCAAGCAACTGAAGCGCGCTGTGCCTATGAAGCGCAATATGGTCCACTGATTAATGGCACATTAGAATGTACGACCGCAACACCTTGGCCATGGCATGTTTAAGGAACGAAAGGGGATTACATGTGGGCATATGATAAAAAGCTTCAATATCCAGTAGAAGTTCGCGATACGAATCCGCAGCTTGCAAAATTTTTAATGGAACAATACGGCGGGGCGGACGGTGAACTTGCGGCTGCACTTCGTTACATGAATCAGCGGTATACGATTCCGGACAAAGTCATCGGACTATTAACGGATATCGCCACCGAAGAGTTCGGTCACTTAGAAATGATCGCCACGATGATTTTTAAACTGACAAAAGACGCAACACCAGATCAACTCCGTGAAGCGGGTCTAGGTGAACATTTTGCAAGTCATGGTCATGCATTGTTCTATACGAATGCAGGTGGAGTTCCCTTTTCTGCGACGTATTTACAGGCGAAAGGTGATCCAATCGCTGATCTATACGAGGACATTGCTGCAGAAGAAAAAGCACGTGCGACGTACCAATGGCTCATTGACTTGTCCGATGATCCGTATATTAATGATTCCTTAGCTTACTTACGAGAACGAGAAAACGTGCATTCCATGCGTTTCCGTGAAGCAGTCGAACTCTTAAAAGAAGACCAAAATACGAAAAAGTATTTCTGACACCTGCAACAGGTGTCTTTTTTGCGTAGTAGGCAAGAAATGGATAAACTAGTACTAACACAGAGGAGTGATGACATGCTATTTACAGCTTCAGATGTTGAAAACATGATCACCAAGCAAAAAAACTATTTTTATACAGGTGCCACAAAATCAGTGGAGTTTCGTAAAGCTAGTTTGCTCAAATTACGTGTATCTATCCAAAATCATGAGGAAGCGATTTTGGACGCACTGCACCAAGATTTAGGAAAAAGCGGTTTTGAATCTTATGGAACAGAAATTGGCATTGTGTACGACAGCATTTCTTACATGCTAAAAAATGTTGAAGAGTGGATGAAACCAGAATCAGTGAGTACGCCGATTACGCTCATGCCTGCTAAAAGCTTTATTATCCGTGAACCATATGGAAGTGTTTTAATAATTGGTCCATTCAATTACCCGTTCCAACTGGTGATGGAACCATTGTTAGGGGCAATTGTTGGTGGGAACTGTGCCATCGTCAAACCTTCTGAATCGACACCAACTGTCGTAAAAGTGATACGCAGTATTATCGAGTCAACGTTTGAACCTCATTACATACAAGTAGTAGAGGGTGAGCGAGACGAAACTAGTGCACTTATTCATGCACCTTTTGATTATATTTTCTTTACTGGAAGTGTTGGGGTCGGAAAAATAGTCATGAGAGCGGCATCGGAACGACTTACACCTATCACGCTAGAATTAGGTGGGAAAAGTCCAGCAGTCGTTGATCACACAGCAAAATTAGCAGTCGCTGCGGATCGAATCGTGTGGGGGAAATTTGTGAATGCTGGACAAACATGTGTCGCTCCGGATTACGTACTCGTCCATCGATCGGTCAAAGAAAAGTTTATCAAAGAATTAAAACGAGCAATTCACGAATTTTATGGAAGCGACGTCCAACAAAGTCCGGATTACGGCCGTATTGTAAATGAAAAACAACTCAAACGACTAAAAGAAATTATTGAGTTAGAATCGTATGGTCGCGTTTACGGTGGAAAAGTGGACGAAGCGGATTTATACATTGAACCAACCATCATCGAAGAAGCATCTTGGTCTGGAGCCGCAATGGAAGATGAAATCTTTGGGCCAATTCTTCCCATATTAGTATTTGACCATTTACCAGAAGCAATCGACAAGATTCGGAAATTACCGAAACCACTCGCTGCGTATTTCTTCTCGGAAAACGACGGGGCGATCTCGTATTTCTTAGACGAATTATCGTTTGGCGGAGGATGTATTAACGATACCCTTACACACGTCGGAAACACACGACTGCCATTTGGTGGTGTCGGACAATCAGGCATGAATGCATACCACGGCAAATATAGCTTTGAAACGTTTACTCATGCCAAATCAATCGTCCAAAAAGGAACGAAATTTCCACTCAAAGTATTGTTCCCACCATACGGGAATAAATTAGGATTAATTCGCAAAGTGATGAAATAGCATAGCGCAAAATGTCTCTTTTATGGTGACCCCATGAAAGAGGCATTTTTTCATTTATAGCGAAGTGTATGTTAATTCAAAAATGCGCAAAAATAGTAAGGAGGAATTGATTGGGACACTTTCCAATGGGATTAGGACACTTGGGAGAAACATTGAGACACTTTGCGGAAACATTAGGACACTTTCGAGAAACATTAGGACACTTTCGAGAAACATTGGGACACTTTGCGAAAACATTAGGACACTTTCGAGAAACATTGAGACACTTTCGAGAAACATTAGGACACTTGGGAGAAACATTGAGAAACTTTGAGGAGACATTGGGACACTTTTCCGAATGATTAGGACACTATTCGGAAACATTAGGACACTTTGCGAAAACATTGGGACACTTTCGAGAAACATTGAGACACTTTCGAGAAACATTGGGACACTTTGCGAAAACATTAGGACACTTTCGAGAAACATTGGGACACTTTCGAGAAACATTAGGACACTTTCGAGAAACATTGAGACACTTTCGAGAAACATTGGGACACTTTTCCGAATGATTAGGACACTATGCGGAAACATTAGGACACTTTGCAAAAACATTAGGACACTTACCAGAAACATGAAGACAACTTAACTTCGACATTTCTCCACAATTATTTCCGGGGAAATATTTTTTTCGCGACTTGCATTTTTTAAAAAACGGAGTAGAATAAAGAATACAAATAAGAACATGTGTTCGTTTTTTAGGAGGAGCAAAAATGCCGTTATTACCTGAGGAAAGCTTGCCGTATTTTGAGAATTTGATTTATTTGCCAATGGTATTGACGATTTTGGAAAGGGACCGCCTCATCATGGAAAAAAGCCCCTTCAAATTGAAGAGGCCTTACATGCATTTGATGGATCACGCGATTAAAGAAGCCCAACAAAAGCTAAAGGAATCGAAGCAGTATGCTCGGAATCACCGTATGCAGCTGTTAAAAGGAACGCATGATGATACGTTTACGGAATATGTATTTAACTACAATGGGTTTGAAGATCGACGTAGGTACTTAAATGTTCGTCTTCGAAATCGAGTAGAAGAACTCATTGCAATCTATCTTGGTGAAGTGAAACAGGCATAACTTATTGTTCGTGCATGGTACGTTGCGGTAAATAAATCATGTGAGAATTGGTCGTAGGTGGATTGAGTGTTTCGCGCATTTTCATGTAGTGGTTTGTTAAATAGTGGCACAGGAAAAATTGGCGGCACATTGTGTTAAAGGAAGAAGGGACTTCTAATTTCTTGTCACGTTTAAAATGAACGGTACATTGTCCTTTTACTGTCTGATCATAATGGTCAATTGCACCAAAGGCAATCCAAATATTGTGTTCGGATTCGGGTGACAGAGTAGGAAAAAGAATTAATGGAGAGCCGAAGTCATGACTTAAGATTATTGGAACTTTGTTTAAATTTCCAACTATTTGTCGAGAATAGAGAATTGATTGAGATAATGTAGTGCCGTAAAAGGCTAACGATTTTTTAATGATGGTTAATGGTTTTTGATGAACAACGAACTCTGCATGATTTTCAATCACGCGAGTGTATAAACGTCCGTTTATCGTATGAGGAACTAATGCAAGTGTACTGAAGGTTACTAAGTATTCCGAAATATAGGACTGATGAATCGGCAAATACAACAACTCCTTCTATTTATATAAGGTATATTATAAATGGTAAAATAAAGAAGACAAGTAAAATTTTAAATTTTTAAAATATTTTTATTTTTTAAATAACCGAATTTTCAAAAAATGATTGCACATTTGGTTTGTTTTTCACTATAATAGAAAAAAGGCAACCGAGGTGAGAATGGTGGATAAGTATTATTCCTACACAGATTTCTTGAAAGCGATGAGTCGAAGCCACACGCCAACTGAAGCTGAGAAGTTATTGAATGATATTTATATGGATTTGTTTTTGAACCATGTGCATCGGGAACAACGAAAAGAGAAGTTAACAGAACTAATCGACCTGTCGTTGGACGAACACGATGAAGTTGCTTTTCTAAAGTACACACATGAATTAGAGATACTTCATCAACAAGCCTCTTATTATTAGTAAAAGGTAATCGATTCCACTCCCAAATAGGGGGTGGATTTTTTCATTCCTGAAGAAAAAACATACGTTCGCTTTTTGCTTGGAGGAAAATAGGGGATATGATAAAGTAAGAATACGAAATGGGAAAAGGAGGATTCGGTATGCCTCAGACGTTTGACTTGCAAGCGCCGTACAAACCAGATGGTGATCAACCGGCAGCTATTGCAAAATTAGTAGAAGGTATTGAAGAAGGAAAGAAACATCAAACCTTGCTTGGAGCGACTGGAACAGGGAAGACGTTTACCGTGTCCAATGTCGTGAAGGAAATAAAAAAACCCACCCTTGTCATGGCACACAACAAAACACTTGCCGGACAATTATATAGTGAGTTTAAAGAGTTCTTCCCTAATAATGCGGTTGAGTATTTTGTCAGTTACTACGACTATTACCAACCAGAAGCATATGTGCCGCAAACGGATACGTATATCGAAAAGGATTCTTCTATTAATGAAGAAATTGATAAATTACGTCACTCCGCGACATCTTCACTGTTTGAACGGGATGATGTATTAATTGTCGCATCGGTTTCCTGTATTTACGGGTTAGGTTCTCCAGAAGAGTACAAAGAGATGGTGCTGTCGATTCGGACTGGAATGGAAATGGAACGAAATCAGCTATTACGCAAATTAGTGGATATTCAATATGAACGAAATGATATTAACTTCGTACGCGGAACGTTCCGAGTAAGAGGCGATGTCGTGGAAATTTTCCCAGCCTCTAGAGATGAACGTTGTATGCGTGTGGAGTTTTTTGGCGATGAAGTAGAGCGAATTCGTGAAGTAGACGCGTTAACAGGTGAAATTATTGGCGAACGCGAACATGTCGCTATTTTCCCAGCATCTCACTTCGTTACGCGTGAAGAGAAAATGAAAATCGCGATTGAAAATATTGAACAAGAATTAGAAGAACAATTGAAGTTGCTTCGTTCTGAAGACAAGTTACTAGAAGCACAACGACTTGAGCAGCGAACTCGATATGATTTAGAAATGATGCGGGAGATGGGATTTTGTTCAGGTATCGAGAACTATTCGAGACATTTAACGCTTCGACCACCAGGATCAACTCCTTATACATTGCTTGATTATTTCCCTGATGACTTTTTACTCGTCGTGGATGAAAGTCACGTAACCTTGCCGCAAGTTCGTGGAATGTATAACGGGGACCAAGCGCGAAAGAAAGTACTCGTCGATCATGGTTTCCGATTGCCATCTGCAATGGACAATCGTCCATTAACATTTGACGAATTTGAACAACATGTCAATCAAGCAATTTTCGTTTCGGCAACGCCTGGTCCATATGAAATGGAACATACGCCAGAAATGATTGAACAAATCATTCGACCTACTGGATTACTTGATCCAACGATTGACGTTCGACCAATTGAAGGGCAAATCGATGATTTAATCGATGAAATTCGTCAACGGACGGAACGAAATGAACGCGTATTAGTGACGACATTAACGAAAAAAATGTCAGAAGACCTATCCGATTACTTGAAGGAAATTGGCATTAAAGTAAATTACCTTCATTCAGAAATAAAAACATTAGAGCGAATCGAAATTATTCGAGAGCTTCGGATGGGAACGTATGATGTCTTGATCGGGATTAACTTGTTGCGAGAAGGGCTCGATATTCCAGAAGTTTCGCTAGTCACTATTTTAGATGCAGATAAAGA
Organism: Paenisporosarcina cavernae; assembly: GCF_003595195.1. Lineage (GTDB taxonomy): Bacteria > Bacillota > Bacilli > Bacillales_A > Planococcaceae > Paenisporosarcina > Paenisporosarcina cavernae. The sequence goes on along the minus strand of NZ_CP032418.1, from coordinate 1,878,818 downwards.
AGGATTTTTGCGTTCTGAGCGATCACTCATTCAAACAATTGGGCGAGCAGCGCGTAACTCGAACGGTCACGTTATTATGTATGCAGATCGCATGACAGATTCGATGGAAAAAGCGATAAGTGAAACAAAACGTCGTCGAACGATTCAAATGGAATACAACGAAAAACATGGAATTACACCGAAGACAATTCAAAAAACGATTCGCGATGTGATTCGTGCAACGCAAGTAGCGGAAGAAATTCCAACTTACTTAGAGAAAGTAACAAAAGGAAAGAAATTGACAAAAGACGAGAAACAAACGCTCGTAATGTCTATCGAAAAAGAAATGAAGGAAGCAGCGAAAGCACTAGATTTCGAACGTGCAGCTGAGCTTAGAGATACATTACTGGAACTGAAGGCGGAAGGGTGACAATCGTTGAAAAATCAAGAAATAGTAATACAAGGTGCGCGAGCGCATAATTTAAAAAATGTCGATTTGACCATTCCGCGTGATCAGCTAGTGGTTATGACGGGTTTGTCTGGATCAGGGAAATCCTCGCTAGCTTTTGACACGATTTATGCAGAAGGTCAACGTCGTTATGTGGAGTCTCTCTCTGCTTATGCGAGACAATTCCTCGGCCAAATGGACAAGCCAGATGTGGATGCAATTGAAGGACTTTCACCTGCTATTTCCATTGACCAAAAAACGACGAGTCGTAATCCGCGTTCGACAGTGGGAACAGTCACGGAAATCTATGACTACTTGCGTCTATTGTTTGCGCGTGTCGGAAAACCGATTTGTCCCATTCACGGAATAGAAATAACGTCACAAACGGTGCAACAAATGGTGGACCGTTTAATGGAATTCCCTGAAAGAACGAAAATGCAGATTCTAGCTCCAATTGTGTCAGGTCGAAAAGGAACACATGTCAAATTATTGGAAGAAATTAAAAAGCAAGGATTTGTGCGTGTTCGTGTAAACGGGGATTTGATTGATTTAGATGATGATATTCAATTAGAAAAAAATAAGAAACACAATATTGAAGTGGTTGTCGATCGAATCGTAGTGAAATCAGACGTAGAAGCGCGCATGGCAGATTCACTTGAGTCCGCTCTTCGCTTAGCAGATGGACGCGTTTTAGTAGATGTGATGGAGCACGAAGAAATTTTGTTTAGTGAGCATCATGCTTGTCCAATTTGTGGATTCTCGATTGGTGAACTCGAGCCTCGTATGTTTTCTTTCAACAGTCCGTTCGGTGCTTGTCCTGATTGTGATGGACTTGGAACGAAGTTAGAAGTAGACCGTGACTTAGTTATTCCAGATCCTAACCTCTCCATTAAACAAGGGGCAGTAGCTGCTTGGGAGCCAACTAGTTCACAGTATTATCCCAAATTATTAGAAGCTGTTTGCAAACATTACAAGATTGATCGAAACAAGCCGTTTGAAAAGCTAAAAAAAGAAGAGCAAGCGATTATTTTGAATGGCTCTGGGGATGAAAAAATTCGTTTCCGATATGAAAATGATTTTGGACAAGTGCGAGACAATCACATTTATTTTGAAGGTGTTCTAGCAAATATTGAACGTCGCTATAAAGAGACATCGTCGGATTATATTCGCGATCAAATGGAAAAGTACATGGCTCAGCATGATTGTCCGAGCTGTAAGGGTTACCGTTTGAAGCCAGAGACACTTGCCGTGAAAGTGGCAACACTTCACATTGGACAAGTAACGGAATTCTCGATAGAAGAAGCAAAAGCATTTTTCGAGGAATTGTCCTTATCAGAAAAGGATTTCCAAATTGCTCGTTTAATTTTACGGGAAATAAATGAGCGACTTGGCTTTTTAGTCAATGTCGGACTCGATTATTTAACGATGAGTCGTGCAGCAGGGACGTTATCTGGTGGAGAAGCGCAACGTATTCGATTGGCCACTCAAATTGGCTCGCGCTTAACTGGCGTGTTGTACATTTTAGATGAGCCTTCGATTGGGCTTCATCAACGCGATAATGACCGTCTGATATCCACGTTGAAAAATATGCGGGATATTGGGAACACATTAATTGTCGTGGAACATGATGAAGATACGATGATGGCGGCCGATTATTTAATCGATATTGGTCCAGGTGCTGGAGTTCACGGCGGTGAAGTAGTAGCAGCTGGGAAGCCAGAAGAAGTCATGAAAAATAAGAAGTCGTTAACTGGACAATATTTAAGTGGAAAGAAATTTATCCCTCTTCCGGAAGAACGCCGAAAGCCCGACGGACGCTTCGTTTCCATTAAAGGGGCATCTGAAAATAATTTAAAAAACGTCTCTGTTGATATTCCATTAGGGATATTTACTGCTGTTACAGGTGTGTCAGGCTCAGGAAAAAGTACATTAATCAATGAGATTTTACATAAATCTCTTGCGCAGAAATTGAATCGTGCGAAAGCGAAGCCAGGACAGCATAAAGCTGTAACTGGAGTCGAAGAATTGGAAAAAGTAATCGATATCGATCAGTCTCCAATTGGGCGGACGCCACGTTCTAATCCAGCGACGTACACGGGAGTGTTTGATGATATTCGTGATGTGTTTGCGTCCACGAATGAAGCGAAAGTGCGCGGTTATAAAAAAGGCCGCTTTAGCTTTAACGTCAAAGGTGGCCGTTGTGAAGCTTGTCGCGGAGACGGAATTATTAAAATTGAGATGCACTTTTTACCGGATGTATACGTACCGTGTGAAGTGTGTCATGGAAAACGATACAACCGTGAAACATTAGAAGTACGATATAAAGGGAAAAATATTGCGGATGTACTGAAAATGACAGTAGATGATGCAGTCGAATTTTTTGAAAACATCCCAAAAATTGCTCGAAAACTTCAAACGATTGTGGATGTAGGGCTAGGGTACATGGAACTTGGACAACCGGCAACGACTCTTTCTGGTGGGGAAGCGCAACGAGTAAAACTTGCATCCGAATTACATCGCCGCTCGAACGGAAAATCGTTTTATATTTTAGATGAACCAACGACCGGACTTCATGCACATGATATAGCCCGTTTACTCGTCGTGTTGCAACGTTTAGTGGAAAATGGCGATACGGTGCTTGTGATTGAACACAATTTAGATGTGATTAAAACGTCTGATTATATGATTGACTTAGGTCCTGAAGGCGGAGACAAAGGTGGACAAATTGTCGCGACAGGGACACCAGAGGAAATCGTAAAAGTGAAGAAGTCGTATACTGGGAAATATTTAAAGCCAGTATTAGAACGTGAACGAAAACGTGAAACTTTATTGTGTGCTAAATCGTAAAGTAAGGTAGTTGGAAAAAATGAGGAGGATTATTCATGCAAAATGAACGCAAACGAATCTTGGATATGGTAGAAAATGGCCAATTGTCTGCAAGTGAAGCGCTAGTCTTACTCGAAAAACTGAACAACGATACGACAAATACGACAGTAAACACATCGTCCCACTCACAATCGAATTCGCAAAGCCAGTCGACGTATTCTGCTGGTCAACAGTATTCGGAAAAGAAAGATCCAAAAGCAGACGAATTTATCGAAGATTTGAAACGAGACTTCACCCAATTTGGTGATAAATTTATGCAATTCATGCAAACGGCGGTAGGAAAAGTGAAGACATTTGACTTTGATATGCCGTTTGGCGAAGCGAAGGAGTTTCATCACAGGTTCACTAAAGAAAATGAGTCATTTGAAGATATTTCCGTCGAATTAGCAAACGGGAAATTAGAGATTCTGACGAGTGATTCGAACGAAGTTCGGGCAGAATGCCACGTGAAATCGTATCGAACGAATGAAGAAGATCCGAAAAAACTCTTTATGGAGAAATTTTTGTTTGTCGTCGATAATGGCAAATTACGTATTATTAGTGACTTGAAAGCGACACAAGTAAATGTGAAGCTTTTCATTCCAGCGAAAAAGTACCAAACAATTAAGGCGCGCTTAATCAATGGCGCGATTCATATGCAAACAGTGAAAGCGACGGAAGTCAACGTGGAAACTGTGAACGGCCGCATTTATATCGATGGTGAATTGCGCGATATTGAAGCGAGTTCTGTTAACGGACACGTTGTGGTCACTACGACTGACAAAGAAGCGAAGAAAATCGAGGCATCCGCAATCGCTGGATCTGTCGAGATTTATATTCCATCATCAGTTTCCTTAGAGGGAGAAATTTCGTCTCACTTAGGAAAAATGGATGTAGCACTACAAGATGTGCAACATAAAAGTGAATCAGAGCAGTTTTTACAAAAACGAATTCGATTCTCTAAACAAGTGGACGGATTTAGCGGCACTCCGTTGAAAATTGAAGGAGAAGCTAAAATGGGTTCTGTTCTTGTAAAATATAGTTCGACAGCTCAATAACTATTTGCTTAAAACGAAAACACTCCACTTTAACGACTTCGATCGAACGAAGCGTTGAAGCGGAGTGTTTTATTATTGTAAATTTTTGGCTAATGTTCGGTTTTTCTTGATTTTGTCCTTGAAATGTTCCATTTTGTCCCGGAATGACTCGAAATTGACTCTGAAAACGCGATTTTGTCCTGGAATCACTTGTTTTTGTCCTGGCAATCTTCCCATAAGCTTAACTACTGTTGAAAGTACTCCTCCACTCCTATTCCAATTGCTTCCGCACAAAGTTGGCGGTATGCCGTGCTTTGTAACAACGCAGCTTCTTCTTTATTTGTCATAAATCCGCATTCTACTAATACAGCGGGCATAAACGTTCGCTTCAATACCGTGAAGTCTGCTTCTTTCACTCCACGATTTTTTCTCCCTGTTCGTTTACTTAGTGACAGTTGAATTGCTTGTGCGATGGCTCGACTTGTAGGTTGTGCATGTGTGCATGTAAACGTTTCAATGCCGTTTGCGTCATTCCAACCAGAACCAAATGCGTTGGCATGTATCGATACAAAGAGATCGACTTTCATCCGATTTGCGAGTTCGACTCGCTCGTGCAAGGAGACATCTTTCGTTTTGTCATGCGTAAAAACAACGAGCCATCCTTTCTTCATCCATCGCTTCTTTAGTTCTACTGCAACAGCTTCATTGAACTGAAATTCTCGCATTCTTCCATCTGGGGTTCGCTTCCCGGGCGTTTGGGCACCATGCCCAGCATCTAACGCAATTTTAAGCATTTATATCGCCTCCTATTAAAAGGAATAGATAGCAACGACTAAAAAGGGACAAGCAACATTATTTTTCTGTTAAATCTTATTAGGAGTGGTAAAATAGTGGGCAGTATGATGCGACTGAGATTGACTAATTGAGGTGAAGAATAAATGGCACATGTTACCGTCAAAGATGTGATGGAGACGTTTAAATTAGAGCTGGTTAGCGGCGCAGAAGGTATTGGTCGTCATATTACGGTGAGTGATATTTCACGTCCTGGTCTTGAGATGGCCGGTTATTTTACACATTATCCTGAAAATCGAATTCAATTGTTGGGAAAAACGGAATTATCCTTTTTTGATATGTTAACGACGTCGGAAAAACATGAACGTATGTTACGTCTGTGCTCGGAGAATACACCGGCGATCATTGTGTCACATGAAATGGAAGCGCCTAAGGAATTGATCTCGGCTTCTAACTCGAATCATGTGCCGGTGCTTACTGCGAAGATGCCTACGACTCGTTTTTCGAGTTTGCTGACAAACTTTTTAGAAAGTAAACTTGCTCCAACGACAGCCGTTCATGGCGTTTTAGTGGACATTTATGGCATTGGGGTTTTAATTACAGGCAAAAGTGGTGTCGGGAAGAGTGAGACTGCGTTAGAATTAGTGAAGCGAGGTCATCGTTTAGTAGCCGATGATTGTGTGGAAATTCGTCAAGAAGGCGAAAATACACTTATCGGAAACGCACCCAATTTGATTGAACATTTGCTCGAAATTAGAGGTATTGGCATCATTAATATTATGACGCTTTTTGGGGCGAGTGCAGTCCGAAATCACAAGCGTATTTCGCTTGTCATGGATTTAGAGATTTGGGATGAGAAGAAAACGTATGACCGTTTAGGATTAGATGAAGAAAAAATGCAAATTATGGATACGAGTCTTCCAAAACTCACCGTTCCAGTTCGTCCCGGTCGAAATCTATCGGTCATTGTAGAAGTTGCAGCGATGGATTACCGATTAAAACGAATGGGTGTCAATACGGCAGAAGAGTTTTCTAACCGTTTGAATGAAGTGATTGAACAAAAAGAAGAAGGTACTCGTTAACAGATGGAGAGGAGTTTCACATGAGTTTTTTATTGAACATTATGGATCCGATTGCTTTTTCTATCGGCCCGATTGATGTTAGATGGTACGGGGTGATCATCGCATCAGGCATTGTCATTGCCTTTTTAGTGGCGCAAGCAGAGATGGTCAAGCGAGGCTTTCATCCGGACTTTTTAACCGATTTATTAATATGGGCAATTCCACTGGCAATCGTGGGAGCACGAATTTACTATGTATTGTCCGAATGGGACCGCTACGCAGATAATCCAATTGAGAGTATTCAAATTTGGAATGGTGGACTAGCCATTCATGGTGCGCTAATTGTGTCCTTCCTCGTCGCCTATATTTTTACAAAAAAACGCAATGAGCCTTTTTTGAAAGTGACGGACATAGTCGTTCCAAGTATTTTAATCGGTCAAACGATTGGTCGTTGGGGCAATTTTATGAACCAAGAAGCTCACGGTGGTCCTGTTTCAAGAGCCTTTTTAGAAGATTTACATATTCCGGAGTGGATTATTAACCAAATGAACATTAACGGAACGTATTACCATCCGACGTTCTTGTATGAATCTATTTGGAATTTCACTGGCGTCATTATTATGTTGTTGCTTCGAAAAGTTCGATTAATTCGCGGAGAAATGACGTTGTTTTACATCATGTGGTATTCGTTTGGTCGTTTCTTCATTGAAGGAATGCGTACGGATAGTTTGTATTTGGTCGGAGAATTACGCACAGCACAAGTGGTATCCGTCGTGGCTTTTGTCGTGGCACTAGTGATTTTCATTACCCGTCGAATGAAAAAAGAGAAACTTCCGCGTTATCAAGACGCGTAGAAGGGTGAAGGATATGGGAATTTTAACACGTGGATTACAAGCGGGACTTAAAACGACATGGACGCTAAGTAAAGTCATATTTCCAATAACATTACTTGTTGTGATTTTGCAGCATACACCAGTCTTACCTTGGGTAATCGATAAAATTGCACCTTTCATGAAACTCTTTGGTTTGAGTGGAGATGCAGCAATCCCACTTGTGTTGGGAAATGCAATCAATTTATACGCAGGTATTGCGGGAATTATCTCGCTCGATTTGTCTGTCAAAGAAGTATTCATCATTGCGGTCATGCTGTCTTTTTCACATAATTTATTCATCGAAACGGCAGTTGCGTTAAAAGTTGGGGTGAAATTGTGGGTCGTGTTGCTTGTTCGGTTAGGACTAGCAGCTCTCTCTGCCATCGTGATCAACCTTGTATGGCAAGGTGGAGGCGAAATCGCTCAGTATGGTCTTGCACCAAAAAGCGGAATGGTGCCAGATGGCTGGTTCGACATTTTCATGTTCGGCTTACAAAAAGCATCGTTTGGTGTCCTTCAATTTGCACTGGTCGTCATTCCGTTAATGATCATGATTCAATATTTGAAAGAAAAACTATATTTACAACGCGCATCAAAGAAAATCGAACCCTTTACAAAATTGTTGGGCATTCAGCCAAATGCCTCGATGACGCTTATTTCTGGTTTAGTCATTGGACTGGCGTTCGGTGCGGGTGTGATGATTCAAGCGGTGCAAGAGGATGGTGTCAGTAAAAAAGATGCTACACTTGTATTCATCTTTTTAGTGGCATGTCATGCCGTAGTGGAAGACACATTAATCTTCCTACCACTTGGAATTCCAATATTACCGCTGTTTCTCCTTCGCTTAGTTACGGCTTTTGTCTTAACAATCGTCGTTTCGAAACTGTGGCAACAAGCGGAAGCAAGGAAGCGAAAGGAAGTTTGGTCGACATGAGAAAAACGGAACGTTATCCGGTTCAAGGCGCAAACTCCTTATGGCACATTTATAAAACTGTTTCCTTTTGGAAAGTGATGAAAAACTTTTTAGTGATCCAGCTTGCACGTTATACCCCTTTATTGCCGGTGAAAAACTGGCTGTATCGAACTTTTCTTCGCATGAAAGTGGGGGAGAAAACATCATTTGCTTTAATGGTGATGCCAGATATTATGTTTCCAGAACGTATTTCCATCGGAGATAACTGTATCATAGGCTACAACACTACCATTTTAGCGCATGAATATATTATTCATGAATATCGAATTGGCGATGTGCGGATTGGCAATGAAGTAATGATCGGCGCGAATTCGACGATTCTTCCAGGCGTTACCATTGGCGATGGTGCCATCGTCTCAGCGGGTACCCTTGTCCATCAAGATGTACCTGCTGGATCGTTTGTTGGAGGTAATCCGATGCAACTTATCTATACAGCAGAAGAACGTGCGGTGAAGTTCGATTTTTAAAAGAGAGCGTCATCATGCGAAACAGTAAATTTGCATAGAATATGATATACTTACAAGATACTGTAAGGGACCTTCGCAGTCCCTTTTTTTATGTTCGGAGGCAATTGTTTGGAGAAGAAGAAACAGAACGACACGAAACAAAATATTGTATCTTTCCTACCTACAGGAGAGTACTACTATCAGAAAGCATTACAAGCATTAAGTCGTGATCAGTACGATAAGGCGCAACTGTATTTAAAACGTGCAGTGGAGTTAAGTCCGAATGATGCCATGATTTTAATGCAGTATGCGATTGTGGAACTCGAGAGTGAACGGTTTGAACATGCGCTTCAGTTGTTAAATGAAGCGTATTTACTCGAGGATTCCGAATCGGATATTGTGTTTTTCTTATCTGAAGTGAATGCCCATTTAGGGTTTTTAGTCGATGCTAGAAAATATGCAAAGCTTTATTTAGAAATGGATCCTGATGGAAGTTACGCAGAAGAAGCAATGGAAATTATGGATTTTACCGATCAAGAAGAGCTTGCGCAGTTTGATCTAGACGGAGAAGAAGGCGAGCGTTTTGCGCTACAAGAGCGTGCGAGAAAGTGGATGGAAAATGGTGAATTCGAATCGGCGATTTCATTACTCGAAAAAGTGATTGAAGAGCATCCAGATTTCTGGAGTGCGTATAACAATTTAGCACTTGCGTATTTTTACGTCGGAGAAGTGGAACAATCGAAAGCACTTCTTCACGATGTGCTACGACGAAATACTGGGAATTTACACGCGCTTTGCAACCTTGCTGTCCTTCATTATTACGAAAAAAATGAAGAAGAACTGACGCACTATTTACAAGTGTTATCGAAAATTCAACCGTACATGTTAGAGCACCGGTATAAACTTGGTGCAACATTCGCGCTTGTGGGAAAATACGAACAAGCGTATAAATGGTTGCGTTCTCTTCAGAAAAAAGGGCATGAAGGAGATGCAGGTTTCTACTTTTGGCTCTCGCATTCTGCGTACTTTTCTGGACATGAAAAAATCGCTCGACAGGCATGGGAACAGCTATTACTTTTAGCTCCTGATAAAGAAGGACTCGAGCCGTGGCTTGGCCAAAAAGCAGGCGATACGTTAAAAGGACTAGAACATAACCGAGACTTCATCGTGGAGAAATTGGAAAATGCGTATCGAAGTGAACGGTTATTTGGCTTGTTTTTATTGAATAAAACCGCTCATCGTCAAGAAATCATTTCGCATCCTGAGTGGATTAATGTCGAAGAGTATAGTCCGCTAGAGAAATGGATGTTAGCGGCCGCTATTGGTGAGTCGGACGATTTAAAAACCGTTTCACCTACGTTTCTACGAGCGTTCGAAGCAACCAATTTACTGTATGAACAGCATCATCCAGTGGCGACAGGTGGATCTTATTTATTCCAAATGTGGTTTGTATTAATGGAACGTGGGATAGATAAGGACTACTCATTTCGTAATCCAAAAGCGCTCGCTGCTGCAGCTGACTATATGTTCCAGTCTTCTCGCGAAGATGGCATCACGAAAAAAGCGATTTCTGAAAATTATGGCACCACTTCCGCAACATTAACGAAATATGTTTCGGAATTAATTCAATTTTTGCCGCTTTTTGACGCTTAAGCAAAAAACTTGTCGTCGCGACAAATTTCACATACGATTTTACCGAGACGAAGTAGTCTAGGAGGATGAATCATGACAGAAGAAACAATTTATGACGTAATTATTATCGGTGCAGGTCCTGCAGGAATGACCGCGGCCGTGTATACATCTCGTGCAAATTTAAAAACATTAATGTTAGAACGCGGAATTCCAGGTGGCCAAATGGCAAACACGGAAGAAGTGGAAAACTACCCAGGATTCGAACACATTCTTGGACCAGAATTATCGACCAAAATGTTCGAGCACGCGAAAAAATTCGGTGCAGAATACGCATACGGAGATGTTCAAGAAATTAAAGACGGCGAAGCGTACAAAACCATTTTAGCTGGTGGGAAAGAATATAAAACACGCTCCATTATCATTAGTACAGGTGCTGAATACAAAAAAATGGGCGTTCCGGGCGAAGTGGAGCTTGGAGGGCGCGGTGTAAGTTATTGTGCAGTCTGTGACGGCGCATTCTTTAAAGAAAAAGAATTAGTTGTTGTAGGTGGAGGAGACTCTGCAGTAGAAGAAGGCGTTTACTTAACACGCTTTGCGAAAAAAGTAACGATTGTACATCGCCGCGATACATTACGTGCGCAAAAAATTCTCCAAGACCGCGCATTTGCGAATGAAAAAATTGACTTCATCTGGAATTCAACCGTTAAAGAAATCAATGAAGACAATGGCAAAGTCGGAAGTGTTACCCTTGTGAATACGCAAGATGGAACAGAAACGGTTTTCCCTGCAGATGGTGTATTTGTGTACATCGGTATGTTGCCACTGACAAAACCATTCACAGAGCTAGGCATTTTAAACGAAATGGGCTATGTCGTAACGAACGAACGAATGGAAACATCGATTCCAGGAATCTTCGCTGCTGGGGATGTTCGTGATAAAATGCTTCGTCAAATTGTCACGGCAACTGGCGACGGCAGTATTGCGGCGCAAACCGCACAAGCTTATTTAGAAGAATTACACGAAAAGTTAAGTGTAAATTCATAATATTTAATCATTCCTTAACCATCCTGTAATGTCTGTGCAACATTGATGATGTATAGTGAAGTTATTAAATTGACCCCCTTTTTAATAGCATTACCTTTGAAAGACCGTTTTTCCAAGTTAATTGGAGAGGCGGTCTCTTTTTTAGTTTGAATGATGAATGAAGGATTTCTGAATCAGAAGTACGCGATGTGGGGCAGTTAATTAGTAAGGATAAGAAAAGTTTAGTATACATATACGGTTATAAGCGGTAATGGACGATTTATAAGAGTTCAGCTTCTAAATATAAGCGTACAAGTCGAGTTTATAAGCGCTCGTTGAGGTTTACAAGCGATTAATGCCGAATTACAAGCGTTCAGTTCAAAGATGTAAAGAAACAACTCAGAATCAACCATTTTCTAATAAAAAATTCTTTCTATTCAATTCATCCATAACTATTCTCAAAAATCCTCTCTCTTTCTTGCAAAGACTTTGATATGCATCTGTAACTTTCGGTATAATAGAAGAAGTGAGTTTACAGAGGGCGGAGTGTGAAACGTGCAACGAATTGCGAATTTGTTAGTTGTCCAAGATGGGCAAGTATTGCTTTTGAAAAAGCCAAGGCGAAATTGGTATGTAGCTCCTGGTGGAAAAGTGGAGCCGGAAGAATCGATTTACGACGCGGCAATTCGAGAATTTACAGAAGAAACAAATGCAAAACCTATTCAACCACATTTAAAAGGAATTTATACGATGGTGATCGAAGACGGTGAAGTAGTGAAAGATGAGTGGATGTTATTTACTTTTGTAGCGAATGGTCTTACAGGGACTCCGTGGGAGGAAACAAGAGAAGGATTGCTTGAATGGCATCCTATCGAACATTTAGAGTCGTTACCAATGGCAGAAGGAGATCGAGCGAATCTTTTGTTTGCTGTGAAGGAAAGTGGAACACAGTACGGAACGTTTCATTACACAGAAGAGTTTCAACTGTTGAAACAACACTTACAATCTTCGTCTGAAGGAGACGTGTTAAATGGATAACTCACCCTCGATTGATAATCAATTTGTTTTGATCACAGGAATGTCTGGAGCAGGAAAAACAGTAGCTATCCAAAGTTTTGAGGATTTGGGATTTTTCTGTATCGATAATTTACCTCCAGCCCTATTAATGACGTTTTTAAAGTTAATGAAAGAATCGGGGAAGGATATGCGTAAAGTCGCGGCTGTTATTGACATGCGCGGCGGAGATATGTTCGATTCCCTCATAGGCACCCTCGATTCTTTATCAAAGGAACTGCAAATTACACCGAAAATTGTGTTTTTAGATGCAGATGATCAGACGCTAGTAAGACGATACAAAGAGTCTCGCCGTTCGCATCCACTTGCGCCAGCAGGTCTACCGTTAGATGGAATTCACAAAGAGAGGCAATTATTGTCAGAGTTGAAGGGCAGAGCGAACTTCATTTTCCAAACATCGAGTTTAAAACCAGTGCAGTTGCGTGAAAAGATCCAACAGGAATTTAACTCACAAGAGTCTGCAACGTTTACAGTAAATATTCTGTCGTTTGGCTTTAAGCATGGTCTTCCGATTGATGCCGATTTGGTGTTCGATGTTCGTTTCTTGCCAAATCCATATTATATCGAAAATTTACGACCGCTTACGGGAATGAATGAAGAGGTAAGTGGATACGTTTTAAAATTCGAGGAAACAAAAGTGTTAATCGAAAAGTTAACCGATTTACTGCGATACATGATTCCGTTGTACAAGAAGGAAGGAAAGCGTCAATTAGTCATTGCTTTCGGATGTACAGGTGGTCAGCATCGTTCTGTTACCTTAGCGGAATACTATGGTAAACTATTGGGACTAGATTATGATACAGTGGTCACGCATCGTGACATTAAGCTGAGAAAGGGCTGATGGGATGTCGCGTTCCAAAGGCCGGAAGAATATCGTCATTATCGGCGGCGGAACTGGACTTTCCACGTTACTTCGAGGATTAAAAAAATTCCCAGTTGATATTACAGCAATTGTTACTGTAGCTGATGATGGAGGTAGTTCCGGAAGATTAGGGGACGATTATTCGATTCCCCCACCTGGAGATATACGAAAAGTAATGGCAGCGCTTTCGGAAGTCGAACCATTGGTAGAAGAAATGTTCCAATATCGTTTTAGCAATTCGCCGGATTTAGCAGGACATTCTCTTGGGAATCTGATGTTAACAGCGTTAACGGATATTACTGGTGATTTTTCGCATGCCATTCGAGAAATGAGTCGTGTACTAAATGTGAATGGTACGGTCTTGCCGGCAGCTAATCAGCGAATTACACTACATGCTGAGTTGGAAGACGGCACGATTGTTACAGGGGAATCAAAAATCCCAACCTACAATCAGCGAATTTACCGTGTATTTTTGACGCCGAATGATGTGCAAGCGTTACCAGATGCGATCCGAGCGATTCAAAAGGCAGATCTTATTGTGTTTGGCCCAGGTAGTTTATATACGAGTATCCTTCCGAATTTATTAGTCGAAGATATAAAAAAAGCGATATTAGCTTCTAGTGCACCAAATGTATATGTCTGTAATTTAATGACACAAGCTGGGGAAACGCAGGATTATTCTGCAGCTGACCATGTGCGTGCGCTCATGATGCATATGGGTGCACCTTTTATCCATACGATTTTATTAAACACCGATGAGGCTCCGGCGGACGTTCAACGCGCGTATGAAGAAGAACAATCGAAACCAGTAAGTTACGATGAAAGCCGACTCATTCAATTAGGAATCAGTGTCGTGAAAAAAGATATTGCGACGATTCGTGAAGGAGCAATTCGCCATGATGCATATAAGGTAGCGGAATGGCTGGTTGCACATGCGGAAAACGGAGTATCCAGAAGATAAGTAGAGAGGGGGGGAGACTCTTGTCGTTTGCATCCGAAACAAAGAAAGAAATGACGCAAGCGGAGATGAAGCCATGTTGTTCTAAGGCTGAATTATCCGCTCTCATACGGATGAACGGTGCGCTCGGATTTTCGAACCGAACGATTAGTTTAGACGTACAAACAGAGAATGCCGCAATAGCAAGACGCTTGTATACCATGTTGAAATCCAATTATCCGTACCAAGTAGAATTACTTGTTCGAAAAAAAATGAGACTGAAGAAAAATAATGTCTATATATGCCGTGTTCGAGACGGTGCAAAGCATATATTAGATGATCTCTCCATTGTCTCGGAAACATTTGAGTTCCATCACCATATTGATAAAGAATTGATTAAAAAAGATTGTTGTAAGAGAGCCTATTTACGAGGAGCGTTTTTAGCAGGAGGTTCAGTCAACAATCCTGAAACGTCTTCGTATCATTTAGAAATCTATTCGTTATACAAAGATCATTCCGAAGCACTAGAAAAATTGATGAACAAATTCCGTTTAAATGCAAAAACAATAGAGCGTAAAAAAGGCTATGTTACGTATTTAAAAGAAGCAGAGAAAATCGCTGACTTTTTAGGGATTGCAGGAGCGCACGGCGCGTTGCTGAAATTTGAAGACGTTCGAATTGTGCGTGATATGCGTAATAGTGTTAACCGACTAGTAAATTGTGAAACAGCGAATTTGAATAAAACCATTGGTGCTGCACTGCGCCAAGTGGAAAATATACGATACATCGACAACGCAATCGGACTCGATCAACTTCCAGAGAAATTAAAGGAGATTGCCCGCTTACGAGTTGAATACCAAGATGTCACATTAAAAGAACTAGGCGAAATGGTGTCTACTGGAACAGTAAGTAAATCCGGTATTAATCATCGTCTTCGTAAATTAGATGAAATAGCAGAAGCTTTACGATCTGGAAAATCGATGGACCAATTGAAATAACGAAAAGGGGATATGGGCTAATGAAAGAGCAAACAGCAGAAGTGGCACTAAAATCCGGATTACAAGCAAGGCAAGCGGCATTATTTGTGCAAGAAGCAAACCGCTTTGTATCAGACGTTTTTTTAGAAAAAGAAGAGAAAAAAGTAAATGCGAAAAGTATTATGGGTGTCATGAGTCTGGCAATTAGTCGTGGAACGACGGTTAAGATTGAAGCAGACGGGGTAGATGAGGAAGAAGCAGTCCAAGCACTTGTGGAAATGATTGAAAAAGCGGAATAAAAAAACACGTAGAGCATAAGCGATACGTGCCGTTCCAATCAATTGTACGTCTTTTTTATGTAGGAAGGTAAAAGTACGCCCTCGAAGGGAATCGAACCCCTATTTTAAGAACCGGAATCTTACGTGTTATCCATTACACTACGAGGGCAGTCAACTTTTTCATTATACAAAGAATGTTCGGGATGTACAATACATTTCAAGAAAGCATTACGTTTGACCTTTCTTGACTAAAAGACATATGATGGATGTAGATAAAAAAGGGAGGCTTTTCACATGAACTTAATTCCAACAGTTATTGAACAAACAAACCGCGGTGAACGTGCATACGATATTTACTCTCGTTTATTAAAAGACCGTGTAATTATGCTAGGGAGCGGAATTGATGACAACGTGGCAAACTCCATCGTTGCGCAATTACTTTTCTTAGAAGCAGAAGATCCAGAAAAAGATATCTCTATTTACATTAATAGCCCTGGTGGTAGTATTACTGCTGGTATGGCAATTTACGATGTCATGCAATTCATTAAACCAGACGTACAAACAGTATGTATCGGTATGGCAGCATCGATGGGTGCTTTCTTACTTGCTGCAGGAACAAAAGGAAAACGTTATGCACTTCCAAATGCAGAAGTCATGATTCACCAACCACTTGGTGGAGCACAAGGGCAAGCAACGGAAATCGAAATTGCAGCAAAACGTATTTTATTCCTACGTGAAAAATTAAACGAAATTCTTGCAGAACGCACAGGTCAACCAATTGATATCATTGCGAAAGACACAGATCGCGATAACTTTATGACAGCTGAACGTGCAAAAGAATACGGGTTAGTTGACCACATTATCGAACGTAGCGAACACAAAAAAGATATGAAATAAGGAAGAACTGGCTCTGATTATTAGAGCCAGTTTTTTTGATGAAAGATAGAAGTGAAGTCCCCTTTTTTGCAGGTGTTAATTAAAAAAAGGAAGTATAGCGAAGAATTAGCCAGTAACCAATCGCTACCCATAAGAGAAGAACCATTGCTCCAGCCCACCAATTTTTTGGAGTTTTGGGATTCATATTGTTGCGTGCCATTTCTTCACAGTCCAATCGTACTTCCTCTGGGATAAGTTTTAACGCAAGAACAATACCAAGAGGAACTAAAATAATATCATCTAAGTATCCTATTATTGGAATAAAATCAGGTATCAGATCAATTGGGCTAAGTGCATAAGCAACTACAAGGATTGTGACTAGTTTGGCAAACCAAGGTACTCGATCATCTTGATAAGCTAAGTAAAGCACATAGAGTTGTCGTTTAAGTTTTTTCGCCCACGTCTTTAGTTTGTTCATCTGATGATTTCTCCTTATTAGATGTGCTATTACGTTCTATCAACTATAGCATCCAATAGATGAATAGTTAAAACTTAATCTTTAATATGAAGACTTTCTATTATACTAGTAAAATCACGAAACTTTTTCGGTTTCATTTCCGTAAAAAGAAGGTAGAGATAATTATTCTATTGAAGAGGTGAAACCATGAAAAAGAGTTTAATCCCAATCCTTGTGGTTGTCGGAATTATTGTTGTGTTAGGACTTATGCTTATTCCAAGTTATAACGGATTTGTAAATGGAGAAGAAAATGTCGATCAAGCGTATGCGCAAGTGGAAAATCAATTGCAACGACGCATGGATTTAATCCCGAACTTAGTGAAAACAGTTGAAGCGTTTGCGAAACAAGAACGTGATGTTATCGCAAGCGTGACAGAAGCTCGCGCGAAGCTTGCTGGAGCAAATTCGCCAGAAGATCAAGCAACAGCGAATGATGAATTGACGGGTGCTTTAAGTCGTTTGTTAGTAGTAGTTGAAAATTATCCGGATCTTAAATCGGATGCGAATTTCCGTCAATTGATGGATGAATTAGCTGGAACAGAAAATCGTCTTTCCGTAGCTCGTCAAGACTATAACGCCGAAGTCGCGGATTATAATAAGAAAGTAAAACGTTTTCCTGGTGCGATGATCGCGGGAATCTTTGGATTTGATGAAAAAGAATACTTTAAAGCAAGTGCTGGCGCACAAGAAGTACCAGAAGTAGATTTTGAAGGGTTGAGTGAAGGATGAAAAAAATAGCGCTAGTAGTACTGACTGCGCTCTTTTCCGTTTTATCCTTTCAAACACAAGCCTTTGCGTTAGAAGTTCCTAAACCAGTTGGTGATATATATGTGCAGGATTTTGCTGGAGTATTATCATCAGAAGAGAAATCGGAATTAACGGAAATTGCAAAACGTTTAGATGATGGAACGCAAGCGCAAATCGGTCTATTGACGATCGATTCATTAGAAGGCGATGATATTCAAAGCTTTGCGAATCGCGCTTTTCGCGAATATGAATTAGGATCTGCCGAAAAAAATAACGGTGTGTTACTCGTTATTTCGATGGAAGACCGAGAAATGTGGGTCGAAGTTGGATACGGGCTAGAAGGCGCGTTACCTGACGGAAAAGTTGGTCGTATTCTTGACGAATATACGATACCTTACTTTAAACAAGGTGATCCGAATCTCGGTATCATGAATACGATGAAAGTTTTTTATGAAGAAATTTCGAAAGAGTATGATTGGAACGGCGAAGCGGTAAACGTTGTCTCGCCTACTGGCAATCAAGATAATTCTTCTGGTGGGATGTCCACTGGAACCATTATCTTCGTTGTCATTATCCTCCTTATCTATTTCTTCCTTTCTAACCGCGGTGGCGGCGGAGGAAGAGGTCCACGTACACGCTCTGGATTCCCTCCATTTGGTGGAGGTGGATTTGGCGGTGGCGGAGGCTTCGGCGGAGGTGGTGGTGGTTTCCGCGGAGGTGGCGGTGGCTCTTCCGGTGGAGGCGGGGCTGGACGTAGCTGGTAATTAAACGAAAAGAGGAATCATCATGCGTGTTCAACTCTATACACGACCAGAATGTCATTTATGTGAAGAAGCAAAGCTCGTTTTACAATTAACGCAATCGGATATCGATATTGAAATAGAAGAGATAAACATTGAATCGACGGATGCTCTGTTAGAAACGTATATGATGCGAATCCCGGTTATTGAGCAAGAGGGAGTCGTCATTCAAGAAGGAATCATCGATTACCCGACCGTACTTGAAGGTTTACAACAACGAAAATAGGTAAAGAAATCACTATGGACATGTTGTTCATAGTGATTTTTTTATTCGGAGAAAAGATCGTTTTAAATGAGCGATTTCGAGTTCGAAATCGTACCGCTCCTGTTTGAAGGGTGGAAAGCAGGTAGAAATACCTTGTCGAAGTGCGATTAGTTCGAAAAATGTGCGATTCACGAAAAAATGGTGCGATTCATGCGATAAAATAACACGCAGAATCAAAAAAATGCCATTTCACCCTCTCTTTCCACGAATTCCACCGACACAAGCACTTCAACGAAATGTATTTACTTGCATTCATTTGGTATCCACGGTAAACTAAAACTATATCGGGACAAAATATTACATAGATGGACAAAAGACGTCCAACTAAAAGAAGGAGATGCGATGGATCAATCATTTGCTTCACTTCAAAAGCTTGTACCAGAAATGTCGTCGATTTTATTAAAACGGTATAAATTACTTTCTAGCTTAAAATTTGGAGGCGGAATTGGCCGAAGAGCATTAAGCGAACGCATCGGATTGACCGAGAGGGAAACGAGGAAAGAAGCCGATTTACTAAAGTCACAAGGACTTCTTCACGTTTCAGCATCTGGCATGGAATTGACCTCAGATGGTCATTCTGTATTAGATGAGCTCGAAGATTTCATCCAGCAATGGGTTGGATTTGACGAGATGGAACAACAGATTCGCTTGAAATATGGTATTTCGAAAGTGATGATCGTTCCTGGAGAATCCGATCAAGACGAGTCAACGAAGTCTCTACTTGGACAGCGTGCCGCAAAAGTATTAGGAGAATGTCTCACAGACAGATCCTATATCGCCGTTACTGGTGGTAGCACGATCGCATCAATTGGTCCTCACCTTGCAGCATTTATTGACAAAAAACAGTTAACGTTCTTAGCAGCTCGAGGCGGGATGAATGAAAAAGCGGATGTGCAGGCGAATACAATCGTTTCGAATTTCGCAGAACGCATTCACGCTAAGTCTAAAACGCTTTATTTACCAGAACAAATGAGTGATCAAGCGTATGACATGATGGTCAAAGAACCCATTATTAAAGAGATGATCTCGCACTACGAAAATGCGGATGTCGTGTTGCACGGTATCGGGGATGCACTTGATATGGCGAATCGTCGCCAGGCATCGGAAACGGAAGTTGCCTTGCTGACAAAGAACAAAGCAGTCGGAGAAGCATTTGGTTATTACTTCAATGCTAAAGGTGAACCGGTACATCGCATTAAAACAGTCGGGATTCAGTTAGAACAAGTTGAACAGTCACCTATCGTCATTGCAGTCGCAGGAGGAAGTTCGAAAGCTTCTGCAATTGGCGCTTATTTGAATAAAGCCCCTTCTCAAACGATTTTCATTACCGATGAAGGTGCGGCAAAGAAACTAGTAAACCAACTTTAGGAGGAAATTAGTATGACTTTAAAATTAGCGATTAATGGATTTGGACGTATTGGACGTGTAGTATTCCGCGAAGCATTGAAACATAATGACGTGGAAGTTGTGGCGGTGAATGATTTAACAGACGCAGCAATGCTTGCACATTTATTAAAATATGATTCGGTACATGGCGTATTTGACGCAGACGTTTCTTCAGAAGGCGATTCACTTGTTGTGAATGGCAAAAAAGTTCGTGTGTACGCAGAAAAAGATCCTGCAGCTCTTCCATGGGGAGACCTAGGAATTGATATCGTGATTGAATCAACAGGTATTTTCCGCGACACAGATTCAGCTGGTAAACATCTTCAAGCTGGTGCAAAACGTGTCATCGTTTCAGCTCCTGGTAAAGGTGACATGCCAACATTCGTAATGGGTGTTAACCATGAATCTTACAATGCTACATCTGACAAAGTGGTATCGAATGCATCTTGTACAACAAACTGTCTTGCACCTGTTGCAAAAGTGTTAGAAGAAAAATTCGGTATGAAACGCGGAATGATGACAACGATTCACTCGTACACAAATGATCAACGCATTTTAGATCTTCCACACGAAGATTACCGTCGTGCTCGTGCAGCTGCAGAGTCGATGATTCCGACAACTACTGGTGCGGCTTCTGCTGTAGCAAAAGTTCTTCCTTCTTTAAAAGGAAAATTAGATGGTATGGCAGTTCGAGTGCCAACTCCGAACGTATCACTAGTAGACTTAGTAGCTGAGCTTGAAAAAGACGTGACGGTGGAGGAATTAAACAAAGCGCTGAAAGATGCTTCTGAGAATGAGTTAAAAGGATTCTTAGACTACAACGAATTACCACTAGTCTCTCGTGATTATAACGGGAACAATGCTTCTTCTACGGTAGATGGCTTATCTACAATGGTATTAGAAAACAACATGGTAAAAGTACTTGCTTGGTATGACAATGAAACAGGCTACTCTACTCGTTGTATTGACTTAGCTTTGCACATGTATAACAAAGGACTATAATATAAGAGGGTAGAAGGAGCAGGGAAAATACCCCTGCTCCTTCTTTTCGATAAACGCTTTACCATACTCTTTTAAGATGCTAGGAGGAAATTCTTCATGAACCAAAAACAAACCATTCAAGATGTCGATGTTGCATCGAAAAAAGTTTTTTGCCGAGTCGATTTCAATGTTCCAATGGAAGATGGGAAGATTACGGACGATACTCGAATTCGAGCAGCAATCCCGACGATTGAAGCTTTAGTGAAGCAAGGTGCACGTGTCATTTTAGCGAGCCACATGGGCCGTCCAAAAGGGCAAGTAAACGAAGAATTTCGTCTAACTGCTGTTGGAGAGAAATTACAACAACTATTAGGGAAATCCGTGACGAAATTAGACCAGTCAATTGGAGATTCTGTTAAACAAGCGATTGAAAAAATGGAAGACGGCGACATTGTGTTACTAGAAAACGTTCGCTTTCATGCGGGAGAAGAAAAGAATGACGAAGCACTTGCAAAAGAATTCGCATCACTTGCAGATGTGTATGTGAATGACGCATTTGGAGCAGCACACCGTGCGCATGCTTCTACTGCTGGCATTGCAGCATTCTTACCTGCAGTATCTGGTCTTTTATTACAAAAAGAATTAGACGTTTTAGGGAAAGCACTAGCGAGTCCAGAGCGACCGTTCACTGCGATTATTGGTGGATCGAAAGTGAAGGATAAAATTGGCGTGATTGAAAACTTATTAGACAAAGTGGACAACCTGTTAATCGGTGGTGGACTTTCGTATACATTTACAAAAGCTCAAGGGAATGAAATCGGGAATTCCCTGTTAGAAGAAGACAAAATTGACTTAGCGAAATCCTTTATGGAAAAAGCGAAAGATAAAGGCGTCAATTTATATATTCCAATCGATGCTGTTATTGCTAGCGAATTTGCAGCAGACGCGGAAACGAAAATCGTCGATATTAGTGACATTCCAGAAGGCTGGATGGGACTTGATATTGGACCGAAAACGACCGCTCTGTATGCAGACATCATTGAAAAATCACAACTCATTTTGTGGAATGGCCCGATGGGTGTATTCGAAATGGACGCATTTGCAAGTGGCACAAAAGGAATTGCAGAAGCGATGGCGAAAACAGAAGGCTTTACCGTGATTGGTGGAGGAGATTCTGCTGCTGCTGTGGAGAAATTCCAAGTCGCAGATAAAATGGATCACATTTCGACTGGTGGAGGAGCTTCCCTTGAGTTTATGGAAGGGAAAGATTTACCTGGCGTAAGCGCACTGAACGATAAATAAGAGGAGGGCACTGATTTGCGTAAACCGATTGTAGCAGGGAACTGGAAAATGTTTAAAACAAAAGACGAAGCGGTGCAATTTGTAGAAGCGTTAAAGGCAATCACACCATCGTCAGATAAGGTAGATACGGTTATTTGTGCATCCCCTATTTTATTGGATGCGGTAACGGAAACGGCGAAAAATAGCGACATTCACATTGGTGCTCAAAACATGCACTTTGAAAAAGAAGGAGCATTCACGGGAGAAACTAGCCCTGTGCTGCTTCAAGATTTCGGAGTAAAGTATGTCATTTTAGGGCACTCTGAACGTCGAGAATACTTTTATGAAAGTGATGAATTCATTGCCAAAAAAGTTCAAGCAGCATTTGACCATCAGTTAACACCAATTGTTTGTGTTGGCGAAACGCTGGATGAAAAAGAAGCGGGCGAAACGACGCAAAAAGTAGAAGGTCAAGTCCAAGCGGCACTAAAACCGTTAACGGAAGATCAAGTCAAACAAACCATTATTGCGTATGAACCGATTTGGGCTATCGGTACAGGTAAAACAGCTACTGCAGCGGATGCGAATGAAGTTTGTGGTGCGATTCGCGCGAAAATAGCTTCTCTATATTCAACAGAAGTGGCAGATGCCATTCGTATTCAATACGGCGGATCGGTTAAACCGGACAATATGGAAGAGTTAATGAGTCAAGAACACATTGACGGTGCCTTAGTTGGTGGTGCTAGCTTACAAGCAGAATCGTTTGGCAAGCTATTGGAGGCGGCTGCAAATGCCTAAATCTCCAGTAGCACTTATCATTTTAGATGGTTTTGCATGTCGTGCAGAGACAAAGGGAAACGCAGTAGCGCAAGCGAAAAAGCCAAATTTTGATCGGTTATGGGAAACCTTCCCCCATGCACAATTAACGGCATCAGGGGAAGCGGTTGGACTTCCAGATGGTCAAATGGGCAATTCAGAAGTAGGACATTTAAACATTGGTGCTGGCCGCATCGTCTATCAAAATTTAACTCGCATTCACAAGTCGATTCGAGAAGGCGATTTCTATCATAACAATGCACTTTTAGAAGCGATAGCACATGTCAAAGCGAATGGGTCAAAGCTTCACATTATGGGCCTATTATCTGATGGTGGTGTGCATTCTCATATTGATCATTTGTATGCCTTATTAAAATTGGCAAGTGAGCAAGACGTTCAAGACGTTTTCATACACGGCTTTTTAGATGGTCGCGATGTCGGGCCAACAACTGCAACGGGTTATGTGAAAGATGCAGAAAACAAAATGGCGGAAATAGGCGTTGGGAAGTTTGCAACAATCAGCGGCCGGTATTATGCCATGGATCGTGACAAGCGATGGGACCGAGAAGAACTAGCGTACCGAGCGATGGTGGATGGCGTCGGGAAAAAAGCGACTAGTGCTCTAGAGGGAATCGAAGCATCTTACTCAGAAGATGTAGTGGATGAATTCGTTGTGCCATTTACAATTATGGAAAAAGAACAACCTGTCGCTACCATTGACTCAAACGATGCCGTGATTTTCTTTAATTTCCGACCAGATCGTGCAATTCAATTATCCACGATATTTACCAACTCGGAATGGAATGAATTTCCGCTCAGTGACAAGCATCCAGAAAACCTAAAATTTGTGACATTCACACATTATAGCGATGCAGTAAATGCATCCGTGGCATATGCCAATCAAGATTTAATTAACACGCTAGGAGAAGTACTATCCGAAAACGGCAAAACACAACTACGTATTGCCGAAACGGAAAAATTTCCACACGTGACGTTCTTCATGAGTGGTGGGCGTGAGGAAGAATTTCCTGGCGAAGAACGAATCTTAATTCCATCACCAAAAGTTGCGACGTATGATTTGCAACCAGAGATGAGTGCATATGAAGTAACCGACGCGCTGCTTGCAGCAATCGAATCCGATAAGTTTGATGGCATTATTTTAAACTTTGCCAATCCAGATATGGTTGGACATAGTGGAATGCTCGAACCTACCATTCAAGCGATTGAAGCGGTAGATACATGCTTAGGCAAAATTATGGACGCCATTTTTGCGAAAAACGGTGCAGCGATTGTAACTGCGGATCACGGGAATTCCGACGAAGTGGTAACACTCGAAGGAACACCAATGACGGCTCACACGACAAATCCGGTACCCGTTATCGTCACGAAAAAAGGTGTAAACCTACGTGGTGATGGAATTTTAGCCGATTTAGCACCGACCATGCTACACTTAATGGGAATAAAACAACCAGAAGAAATGACTGGAACATCATTAATACAATTGGAGGAAATGTAAATGCCATTCATCACACAAGTATCAGCTCGTGAAGTATTAGACTCTCGAGGAAACCCAACAATCGAAGTAGAAGTTTTCACAGAAAGCGGCGCATTTGGTCGCGCAATCGTCCCATCAGGAGCATCTACAGGGGAATATGAAGCAGTTGAACTTCGCGACGGAGAAAAAGACCGTTACTTAGGAAAAGGTGTCTTAAAAGCGGTACAAAACGTTAACGAAATTATTGCAGAAGAATTAGAAGATAACTATTCTGTCTTGGATCAAGTATCGATTGACCAAGCATTGATCGAGTTAGATGGTACGGAAAACAAAGGAAACCTTGGCGCAAACGCAATTCTTGGTGTATCAATGGCAGTTGCACATGCTGCAGCCGATTATTTAGATCTTCCACTTTATCAATATCTTGGTGGTGTAAACGCGAAACAACTTCCTGTGCCAATGATGAACATCTTAAATGGTGGAGCACATGCGGATAACAACGTGGATATTCAAGAATTCATGGTAATGCCTGTTGGTGCAGAATCATTCCGTCATGCAGTACGTATGGGAGCAGAAATATTCCATAGCTTAAAAGCGGTATTAAAAGATAAAGGCTTAAACACGTCAGTAGGCGATGAAGGCGGATTCGCTCCAAACTTAGCTTCGAACGAAGAAGCGATTACGACAATTATTACTGCAATTGAAAAAGCGGGTTATACACCTGGTGAAGATGTATACCTAGCGATGGATGTTGCAGCATCTGAGTTTTATGACAAAGAACAAGGTGCATACAATTTAGCGGGTGAAGGCGTTGTAAAAACGTCTGAAGAAATGGTTGCTTATTACGTAGAGCTTTGCGAAAAATACCCAATCCTTTCAATTGAAGACGGTTTAGACGAAAACGACTGGGCTGGTCACAAGTTATTAACAGACAAACTTGGCGACAAAGTACAATTAGTTGGTGATGATTTGTTCGTGACAAACACGAAGAAATTAGGCAGTGGAATTGAAGAAGGCGTTGGGAATTCCATCTTGATCAAAGTAAACCAAATCGGTACGTTGACAGAAACGTTTGATGCGATTGAAATGGCAAAACGTGCGGGGTATACGGCGGTTATCTCCCACCGTTCTGGTGAATCAGAAGATGCAACGATTGCAGATATCGCGGTTGCGACAAATGCAGGGCAAATTAAAACAGGTGCTCCTTCTCGTACAGACCGTGTAGCGAAGTACAATCAATTGCTTCGTATTGAAGATCAATTGTATAAAACAGCGCAATATAACGGATTAAAAAGCTTTTATAATTTGAAGAAGTAATTGTTTTCACTTTCAAGATTTGGTAAACTTAACTGTGTTGTGAAGTTTTCTTGCAGGAGGTGGAACAAATGCATGCGTTTTTACTAACATTATTAGTAATTG
Source organism: Paenisporosarcina cavernae (assembly GCF_003595195.1). Taxonomy (GTDB): domain Bacteria; phylum Bacillota; class Bacilli; order Bacillales_A; family Planococcaceae; genus Paenisporosarcina; species Paenisporosarcina cavernae. The sequence continues at coordinate 1,852,979 of NZ_CP032418.1, read as the reverse complement.
TTGCGATTGCATTGATCGTTGTTGTGTTATTACAATCAGGAAAAAGTGCAGGTTTATCCGGGGCCATCTCTGGAGGAGCGGAGCAACTTTTCGGTAAGCAAAAAGCTCGAGGCTTAGACCTAGTTTTGCACCGAGTTACGATTGTACTATCTGTCGTATTTTTTATCTTGGCAATTGCCATTACGAAGTTATAATGACGAAATTGAACCGCCTGACCAACTTTTTGGTTAGGCGTTTTCTTTTATTACAAGCACTGAAGGTGCAATCCTTTCACTCCAGGCAGACGCTGTCCCGATGCGCTACTTCAGCCGCTTCCTTCACTTTGTTCAGTCCAGGGTCTTCAGCTAGCTGACGCTTCGCTTTTCATCTGGGAGTCGCTGCCTTTCGTTTTTAAAACTACCAGAGAAACTTAAAATAACAATCTTTACATTTAACATGTTGCTATAGAACATGTAGATTTAAGTATAGAGATTTAATAGAGGTGATTGATATGAGAATTGCACAGCCGAAGCCGTTTTTTTTTCAAGCAGGGAAACGCGCAGTGTTGTTGTTACATGGATTTACGGGGAATTCTTCTGATGTTCGTATGTTAGGAAGATTTCTAGAGAAAAAGGGTTATACGTCGATTGCGCCTCATTATAGAGGGCATGGTGTTCCGCCAGAAGAGTTGATTGTATCGAACCCGGAGCAGTGGTGGGAAGATGTAGTCGAAGCATATGAAACGTTAAAGTCAGAAGGCTATGAAGAGATTGCGGTTGCAGGTTTATCGCTTGGCGGCGTGTTTTCTCTCAAAGTAGGGTATACTTTTCCTGTGAAGGGAATTGTCACCATGTGCGCCCCAATGTCGATGAAGACAACTGATTTGATGTTTGAAGGTGTGTTGAAGTATTCCCGTGATTATAAGAAGTATGAAGGAAAAGACGAGGCTATTATCGAATCAGAAGTAGATGCGATACGAAAAGCAGGAATGCCTGGCTTACCTGCACTACAAGAGCTTGTATATGATGTACGCTCTCAAGTAGATATGGTGTACGCACCACTATTTGTGGTGCAAGGAAAATTAGATGATGTAATCGACCAAAATTCTGCAAACATTATTTATGACGAGGCGGAGTCGATTGAAAAGTCGATTAAATGGTATGAGAACTCAGGTCATGTCATTACGCTCGATCAAGAGAAAGAACAATTGCACGAGGATATATATGCCTTCTTAGAGAATCTTGACTGGCATGTGTAAAATTGCTCGGGCAAGGGAATTCTGTTAGAAGGAGGGAAGATTGAATGGATACTGAATTAAAAGATAAACTACTCCTCTTGATGAAAGAGGATGCATACAAACCAGCAACGGTGCAGGAGTTGGAAGAACAGTTAGAGCTTGAGTATTCCGAGGAATTTAAAGAATTGGTGAAAACACTAGTTCAAATGGAAGAAAAGGGTTTTATCGTTCGTTCACGTTCGAATCGTTATGGGTTACCTGAACGCATGAATTTGCTTCGCGGGAAGTTCATTGGCCATGCAAAAGGGTTTGGATTTGTCGCACCAGAAGAGGATGGGTTAGATGATATCTTCATCCCGCCAACGGAAACAAATGGTGCGATGAATGGTGATGTCGTTTTTGTTCGTGTTTCGGCGAATCAAAACGGGGATCGCAGAGAAGGATCTATTACGAAAATTGTTTCTCGTGGTATTTCGACTGTCGTTGGGACATTCCAAGCGAATAAAGGGTTTGGATTTGTTTTACCGGATGACCAGAAAATTTCCATGGACATTTTTATTGCCAAAGAAGATACATTAGGTGCGATGGATGGACACAAAGTAGTCGCTGAAATTGTCGACTGGCCAGAAGGGCGCAAGTCTGCGACAGGGGTCATTACAAAAATTCTAGGACATAAAAATGACCCTGGTGTCGATATTTTGTCCATTATTTATAAACACGGAATCACGATTGAGTTCCCGCAAGAAGTGTTAGATCAAGCAAATGCCGTGCCAGATGAGATTAGTGAAAACGATTTAGTTGGCCGTCGCGATCTTCGCAATGAAACCATTGTCACCATTGATGGAGCAGATGCAAAGGACTTGGATGATGCGGTAACTGTAACGAAGAATGCCGATGTTACGTACAAGCTTGGTGTTCATATCGCAGATGTGAGTCATTATGTGACACAAGATTCTCCGATGGACGTGGAAGCATATGACCGTGCGACGAGTGTGTACTTAACGGACCGAGTCATTCCAATGTTGCCACACCGTTTATCAAATGGTATTTGCTCGTTGAATCCACAAGTAGATCGTCTCACATTGTCTTGTGAAATGACCATTGACGGTTCAGGAAATGTGGTTGGTCACGAGATTTTCCAATCGGTGATTAATACGACAGAACGTATGACGTACACGGATGTGTATAAGATTATTGATGAAAAAGACGAGGCGCTTCGCGAGCGATATAAGACGCTTGTTCCGATGTTTGAATTGATGGCGGAGCTTGCCGAGATTTTGCGTACGAAACGTGCAAATCGTGGAGCAATCGATTTTGATTTCAAAGAATCGAAAGTATTAGTGGACGACGAAGGTTGGCCAACGGACGTGGTGATTCGTGAGCGTACTGTGGCTGAGCGACTTATCGAAGAGTTCATGTTAGCCGCGAACGAAACGGTGGCAGAGCATTTCCACTGGATGGAAGTGCCGTTCATTTACCGTATTCACGAAGATCCAAAGCCGGAGAAATTGCAACGATTCTTCGAGTTCATCACGAATTTCGGGTTAGTCGTGAAAGGTTCTGGCAATGAAATTCACCCTCGTGCTCTTCAAGAAATTGTAGATGCGATTGATGGGATGCCAGAAGAGCCAGTTATCTCAACGATGCTCCTTCGTTCGATGCAACAAGCGAAGTATTCAGCGGACAGCTTAGGACATTTCGGGTTATCGACGGAATTTTATACGCACTTTACGTCACCAATTCGACGTTACCCAGATTTAATCGTTCACCGATTAATCCGTCGTTATTTAATCGAAGGGGACGTATCAAAATCGACTGTCGCGTATTGGGACGGAGTGATGGACGAGATTGCGGATCACACCTCTAGTCGTGAGCGTCGCGCAGTTGATGCGGAACGTGACACAGACGCCTTGAAGAAAGCGCAGTTTATGGTGGACAAAGTTGGGGAAGAGTTTGAAGGGATCGTCAGCTCTGTCACAAACTTTGGAATGTTCATCGAACTGACGAATACAATAGAAGGTCTTGTGCATGTGTCGAACATGACTGATGACTATTATAAATTCGATGATCGTCAAATGATGATGATCGGGGAACGTTCCAACAAGCAGTTCCGTATTGGGGACGAAGTAACAGTTCGCGTTAGTGAAGTAAAACCAGAAGAAGCGGCAGTCGATTTTGAAATCGTTGGTATGCCAAAAGCAAATCGTCGGGTTCGAAAAGAAACGCCAAAAGTGATTCAAGCTAGAAAGAAAGAAGGCGCTGGAAAAAATCCGAAAGCAAAGCCAAAAAAAGGCGGTCAGCAGCCAAAACAAAAGAAAAAGTTTTATGAAGATATCGCGAAGAAATCGCGTCGTAAGAAAAAGAAAAAATAAGTTAGGTGATGGAAATGCCAAAAGGGGAAGGGAAAGTCTTATCCCAAAACAAAAAAGCTGGCCACGATTATTTCATTGAAGAAACAATCGAGGCCGGCATCGTGTTACAAGGAACCGAGATTAAATCCATTCGTAATGGCAAAGTCCAACTGAAGGACTCGTTTGTGCGTATTCGAAACAATGAAGCATGGATTTCGAATATGCATATCAGTCCATACGAACAAGGAAATAGATTTAATCATGACCCGGTAAGGTCTCGTAAACTATTGCTAAAAAAGAAACAAATCGCAGAACTGATCGGACGTACAAAACAAGATGGTTACACAATTGTGCCACTTAAAATGTATATTAAAGATGGATTTGCGAAAGTTCTGATCGGTGTTGGTAAGGGTAAGAAAAACTACGACAAACGAGATGACCTAAAGAAAAAAGAAGCAAAACGCGATGTTGAACGTGCGTTTAAAGCGAGCCAACAAGGCTAGCACACTTGAGTTTTTGCCGAAAAAAGCGTATAGTAGAACTATATCAAGGGGACGTTACGGATTCGACAGGGATTGTCTTAGCTTGAGTTGCGCGTCGGAGGGCTCGGCTCCGTATCAACGGCAGTTTATAATAACTGGCAAAAACCAAAACCTAGCTTTCGCAGCGTAAGTTGCGTAGCTGCTCGACCTGACCATCGCCCATGTGGTTTGGAAGAGCTCAACTTTAGTGGGATACGATTCGTGGTGCCACTTGAGTCACGAATAAGAGATTTCCAAGTTAGCGTACAAGACGCCTGCTTATCGGCATAATGTTACGCGAATTGCAAATAGGTAAGCTACACGCGTAGAAGCTTGAGTGTCAGAGTTTCTGGACGCGGGTTCAACTCCCGCCGTCTCCATAGTTAGAAAAAAATCCTAGCGGTTATGCGGACCGCTAGGATTTTTAATTTCCGTGGTAACAGTTTTGGTAACATAATTTGATAAATGATGAACATTTATACTATGCAATAGGAATCATGAAACATTTATTAACTTTAATTTTTGAAAGTGGTAATCATTTTTAGAAATAATTTTTACTTAATAGCAGGAAAGGGAGTATTCCATGTGAGTGAACGGTTTGAAGCAAATTTCAAAAACAAACAGATTAAAATGCAATTAATGATTATGGGACCTGCTGTGATTACTGCAATTTTAATTACGCTGTTTTACGGATTTCAATCAATTTCTCCAATAATTATTATGGCAGGTATAATTCTCTTCTACACATGGCGATTCCTATATCTTAATAAGAAAAATAAAGATAAGAAGGATTAAGTAGAGTCAGTATGGTTTATGTTTAGTCTTTTTATTAAGTTTCAGCTACCTGTACAATTATTAAAACATTCCTGTTTGTTTTAACTAAAATAATAGTATAGTTCACACCTTATTAATGATTTTTTGTTTTAGTGGCAATACTTATTGAAAACATAATGGATAAATAACTGAAGTAAGGTTGAGTATGTTTTGTTGTTGGAACGTGCATAGTTGGATAAACTTTATTGTCTTTGAAAACTAGCATTACTTTTGCTACAATTGATAGATTATTTCTGAGAAGAAAAAAGTAGGTGATTCGAATGGGAAAATATCAATTAGATGATAAAAGCAAAATGGCGGTACAAAAATATCGCGACAAGAACAAAGGTGCTTCATTTGATAAAAAGCAACATCTTGAGAAATTACGTGAGGAAATTTTACGAAAGAAACAGATGAAAGCAAATGACTTAACAAAAGAATAGTTTAGAACGAGCCGAAAAACCTTTTAATAGAGGTATTCGGTTTTTTGTTTTTAAAGACAATTATGCTATTAGGGAAATGTTTGACGGTAAGTAGCGGTGAATGGATATTCTATGATTGAAGAAAGTAGGAGCTGGAAATATTCCGATTTGTATTCAGCTCGGTTTATCTTACAATGGCGAAAAAAGCATTTTTGTCCTGTTTGACAACCAAGATTTCATTAAAACAACTAGAAGAAATTACAGGAGATTTTTAACGTGAAGAAAAACGATCTTTTTTTACTAACCTTTTTCATAGCAACCATATTAACCGGTTGCACGAATGAAACGGTTACATCCATTACAAATGAAGAAAAAGTTGCGCAAGAAACGCACGCTTCTGATATAGAGCAAGAGAGTGAAAAAGAAGAGCCCCTTCCAACTGTTGTGGAGGAACAGGTAAAAGAGGAACTAACGCCAGAACCGAAAAGCGATCGTTTTGAAGGTTACAATCAGATAGATGTAGATGGAGACGATATGTCCGGCTATCGTGAATCGAATGTGGTCGTTGACGTTGGATTCGGAGACCGCGAATATTGGGCTTTTACGAATGAATACGGGCAAGTCGTTCGGGTCATTGCAGAAAAAATCATTTTGCAAGATGATTCCCTTGAACCTGTCTTATCTTCTGGTAGATATTATTCAGATGAAGCAAAAGTTCCTGGAGTGAATAGCGACACGTTAGATGCGGGACATATAATAGCGGATTCTCTCGGTGGAGTGGCAAATGCCTATAATATTACCCCTCAAGATAGTACGCTTAACCGCCACGGGGATCAAGCATATATGGAAGACGTGATTCGTAAGGCAGGCGGGGCTACTCAGTTTGAAGCAATTATAACTTATCCATCCATCAAAACGCAGGTACCTTCTAGCTATCAATTTACATATACGGTACATGGAAATGTCATTGTGGATAAATTTGATAATGTGAACCCTGAAGAAGTAAACGGCTCGCAGACTAATAAGACGAGTGACGATCCGACTTCCACCAATTCAACCTCTAATAATGCAATTGTAGAAGGAGACGTTTCGAACATTGACATTAACGGTAATGGACAAGTGACAATTAAAGAAGCGAAGGCTGCGGGATTTCGTATGCCAATAAGGGAAGGTCATTGGTTATACCCCTACATGCATGATAACGACCACGATGGAATGGTCGGGGAGTAATTCACTGTTCATCTAGCATCTCACTAACACTCATCCATTCCTATTTACATGTTTCGATCCGTAAAACGTCTCTATAAGAAATCTCTCATGGAGAGATTTAGTAGGTTTGAATGCAGCTTGTTGTAATTAATTGAAAAAAAATGATAAGAAACATATTTTTGTTGAATTTCTCATACGTCATTCCACTTCAAATTCAGTAGCGAGGAAAGTTTGGTTCGAATCAATAAAGAATGATTTAACGATTCTATATGTTCCGGGAGTTAATTTGCTTTTTAAATTTGCCACTGGAACTTCCTCGCCTATTTTTTCCTTAGATCGTATCTCCCCAGTTACATCTCCAAATTCAAAACTTGCGTATGGTATCTCATACCACGTGCCGTTTTCATTTCTTTCAACATACATCCCATTTCCGAACACAACTGCTTCTTGTCCATTATTTTCGATAATTAGTGATACATTTTCAATAGGTGTCGTATAGACTTCTTTATCTGGATAAATATGTATATCCGTTGTGGGATCGGTAAGATGGTTTGATATTCCTGTGTCAGTGTTGTGGGGAGATATCTTCTCCTCTGACGAATCGAGCCTTGTCTCTTGGGAACAAGAAGTTAATAGCAATAAAACAATTACAATGGATAGGTAGCAGTATCTTTTCAACTTTAAACCTCCATTTATTGTTTGTTTGATGAGAACGTATCTTAGAAAAGTTATTGATTTTCTTTCTTTTTATGTATAAGTTGCTTCAACAATTCGTTTTGTTCATCTAATTTTCCGAGAATTTTTTCTGTCATTTTATCGAGTGTTACTGTGATAGAATACAGCAACAATAACATCATTATGACTATTCCTACTCCCACTTCTTCACCCCTTTTATATGTTTTTATTCCGGACTGTAATATTAGCATTTATGAAAATTACTTCAGACACTTTTTGAAGAACGATTACGAGTTTGATCTTATTTCCTGTAAAGATTGTCAGGGATTAAGAGAAGAGAGCTATATTAGTTCAATTTATTTTTACCCTGAAATTTCTGAATGATAAAAAATAGGAGAAGGGTAACAACTACAAGGCATAGCGCCACATACTTCATCAAATTAGTAGTAGTTGCAAGGTAAAATAATAATCCTAGTATAATCGTCGTAATTATTCGTACATAATTATCTTTGATAAAAGCTGTCAAAAGATCACCGCATTCTCTATGTGTTATTAATAATCCAAATCTTACATAAATCCTCTCAAGCAACTCTATTAAGCCACTAAAAATCTTAAGTTAAATCTTCCTCCATTATTTCGATAAATTTCGAAATAACCATCCATATTGTGGAAGGTAATGATATGATAAGTCTAGCAAATATTAACAGAATAGTCGAAATTATTTTTAGTTGATAATCGAGAGGAAATGAACGATCTCTTGAAAGCTGGGATCAACTACTTCAATTTAAGTGAATGGTTTGTAATAAGTTCTATTAAACTATTTAAGGAGAAAAGGATCATGAATGTTATGGTAGCGTTTGGATATATCTTTCCAACATTGATTGCGTTTATTTTCGTTGGTTATTTCGCACCTTTGATTGGTCTTGTTGTTGGATTTTTCTTTCATTTATTCATCATGATTTACGAGATTCACAGTGTTGTAGTACCGAAGGATAAAAGAGACAAAGTCTTAATCGCTGTGGAGAGATACAAACAAGAAAGAGAATTGAAAATAAGTCAAAGTGAAAATAATGAAAAATTTTCGTAGAGAGACCACTCAAGACGGCCCAAAAGAATTAAGAGTTGGAAGTAAGTAAAAATGTTTCATCTACCGGAAAATGAAAGAATTAAAATTTCGTACTTTAAAAGAACATGAAAATTGATGGATTACATATTCACGAAATAAAGGATGATGGTGTTATTTGAATGGGGTTCGCTTCTAGGGAGCTTTACTGTTGCTTTCATATTTGTTTTGATAAGAAACGTTTTGGATAAAAAGGACTTTCAGATCGTGCATTCGGCAATCGAAATAATTGTGCTTTCTGTTTTATTTCAACTAGTAAGCTGGCTATTTTAGAGTCTGTTTTAAAGGCATTGTGTCATGAAAATTACCAGATTCGGGTACCAGTACAAAAAACAAACGTTATTATTCAGACATTCCTGATCATTTAAACTGACATCATAGTTTTGTGCACTGGCGTCTGTACTAACAATAATAAAAGTTACATTTACGAAAATTCTCATTCATAGTCACGTGTATTAAGGAGGAAGTGCACATTGAAAAAAATTATCGTGTTGTTGGGAGTAATTGTCCTCACTTTATCTGCATGTTCAAACACAGGAACAGAAGAAGAGAAAAATAAAAGATTAGAAATTACGAACATGCAATTGGGTATTGGAGCGATAGATAACACAGACCAGTTAGAGATCCAAAAGTTTAGTTATGATTTAACCATAAGCAATGAAGAGAAACTAGCATTGAATGAGGAGTCAATTGAGATTGTCTTAACTGATTGGATGATGCAACATACACTAGAAGATAAAATGACGGAAAAAAATTTTGAGAGTGAGAGTATCCATATTAAAGGGTACGTCACTTTTAATACAAAAGGGTTATCCAAAAAGGAGATTATTGATCACTCACCATTTATAGAGGGAGTTAAAATGGTGAATAAAGCAGGTGAGGAGATTTTTTTGAAAAGCCAATTCCTTTAAGGCTTTTATTTACCTGCTAGGCGTATTTACATATATCTAGAGATCATGAATAAGAAAAAGATAAAGGGGATTATGTAGTGAATATTAGACCTGTCAAACAAGAGGAACACTGCATCACAGAAAAATTAGTTTTTGAGGTGTTCGAAAATACCACTTTTTCAGATGGATTAGTCGAAAAGACATTGATAAGAGAAATTAGAGAAAAAGAATACTACATACCTGATTTAGACCTTGTGGTAGAAGACAGTGGAGAAATCATTGCACATACGATACTTTCTAAGTTTCCTATCAGTAACGAGCATTCGAAAGAAGTGTTGTTGTTGTCACCCGTTACTGTAGCGATTAATAAACAGCGTCAAGGTGTAGGAGAATTTATGTTGCGGGAAGCCATTAAGATAGCAACAAACATGGGCTATCAAGGAATTGTGGTGGAAGGAGATTATCGTTATTATAGAAGATTCGGTTTTAGGACGTCGACCGAATTTGGAATTTACGCATCTGAGAAAAATCTCCCACCCTCAGAAGAGTACTTAATGGCTTTAGAGTTGAAAGATAGGGGATTAGAAACTATTTCTGGAGAAGTAGATTTTTCGTTATACAGCGCATTAGTACACTAAAATAAGGTTATATCCCACGTAATAATGGTTCCTAATTTTTTCAGAAAATGTAAGCTTTCAATAATTAAACCTGCGGCATGGTTTCGTGCTTTTGCAAACTAATTATAGAAATGTATTAAATACAACTATCGGTGGGGGAATAAAAATGCAAAGCATTATTCTTATTTGAAGCAACTTCAGTAGGTTATCAATCGTTTCACAACCTACTTATGTTTCAAAACTGGTTGCTAGCGAGTGGTCAATATAAAGGAAGATAATTATAGAAGAAACAAATTTAGAACCTATCAAAAACCTCAGCTTAGATGATGTGATTGTAGAAGTAAAATATACGACAATATTGTAGGATCTAAATTCCAATAAATCTTTACGCGACATTTAGACGTCTGCGTATAAAACAGAATTGTTTCTTCAGATATTCCTGGTCAATTCAACTTGCATATTACATACGTGAACTGACACCTGTAATGCCGTGATCTCTGGCTCTTTTGTTTACGGCATTTTTACAAACCGGTATTTACTCGATCTACATGATTCAAGGGAGGTTCAACGAAGGTGGAAAATGGATTACCGAGAAAAATAATTCTAGATTTAGCAGTAACTTTAGATGGTTTTATTGAAGCAGAGAACGGAGAAGTTGACTGGTGTATCATGGACGAAGAGATGAACTTTATTAATTTCTTACGTCAAATAGATACAATTCTATACGGTAGGAAAAGCTACGATGAATGGGGTGAGTATATTCCCGAAAATGATGCATCTGATGCCGACAAAGAGTTGTGGAATCTAATACATAGTAAAGAAAAATATGTGTTCTCGAAGACACAAAAAAGGTCAGATACTAATGTTATTTATCTAAATAAGAATATTCTTGAAGAAGTAAATACATTAAAGAATAAGCCTGGAAAAGACATTTGGCTTTATGGTGGAGCGAACTTGATAACAACTTTTGTCAATTTAAAACTTGTTGATGAATTTAGGTTGTCTGTTCACCCTGTAATATTGGGTAAAGGAAAACCGATGTTTATAGATATTAACAAACGAATGAATTTGAAACTGGTAAATACAAGAACGTTTTCATCTGGCGTTGTGCAACTAATCTATCGAGCAAATTAAACACAAACTACATTTTATGATCTTTTTGTTTCCTGATTTAACATAAGCTATAGCTAAATTATATAATACAGCTCGTACTCACGATTTTATCCACAAGAACTTTTGGAATAAAAAGGTGTTTAGTTATGTGCGTCGAATATTTACGAAATTGGGTGCAATTAAATTGGAGGCAATTGAAAATGGGATTTGGTGGCGTTTTTGTTTCATTACCACTTAGACTTTAGATCGTAATCTTTTCATGCAAAGAAGAGTTTAACAATTTTTTCTTAGAGAAACAATAAGGTTTTGATTGAGCACATTGTGTCTTCACTATGTAAGAATCACCACCTGTTGAACTTTGCTAAATGTGAGCTGGTTGAGTGTTGATCAAATACAAAGGAGAACTGAAAATGAGAAAACTTGTTTTATTCCTGCACGCATCGCTTGACGGCTTTGTAGAAGGACCGAACGGTAAAATGGACATTGGCTATATTTCTTACGATGCTGATTTAGAGAAACACGCGAAAGAAATTCTCAGTACTGCTGACACTGTCATTTGGGGACGTGGGACTTATCAGATGATGTACAGTTACTGGTCTTCAGGGCCATCAAACCCATCAGCTTCACAGTACGAACTGGATCATGCCGAGTGGATTGAAAAGACAGCCAAAATTGTTTTTTCCAAGACGCTGGAGAAGGTCGATTGGAACAATTCTAGATTGGTGAAAGAAAATGTCGAGGAAGAAATCAAGAACCTCAAAGAACAGCCAGGTAAGGATATGGTCATCCTCGGCAGTCCTAGGTTCGCACACTACCTTATGCAGCTTGATTTAATAGATGAGTATAAAATTACGGTTTCTCCTGTTTTGATCGGCAGTGGGTTGCCGTTATTCCAAGGTATCGAGGAGAAGATCACTCTTAAACTGATCGAAAATAAGACATTTGATTCTGGCGCAATTGGCTTGGTATATCAGACGGTTAGATAAGCTTGTCTCAAAAAATGTTTTTCGCTTACGGATTACTTCTGCAAAGTATTAATAGACACAATTCAGGGTTTTACAGTTCCTCGATCGTTATCATTTTTTACGTGAAACTCTTATTCGGTTAGCGTGAAAGTCAATTAGCTTGAAAAAAGTGTAACTTACAACACCAAATGAGACGCTATTCTTTGTAAAAATAATGTATTTCTTTAACAGAGCAGTTAGCAGTTATTTGAATAAAGGGGAAAATAAAGAAATTTACTACGACAACTTTCAAGGGAGTTATTTAAATGCAAAATCTGATTAGTAAAGAGAAACAGGATTGGACACGATGGAATTTAAGCATTCCTCTCGTTTTATTCCTTTTGGGGACAACTTCAGCATTATATCAATCATTTCCTAACTTATTTTTGTCTGAAAATGGTCTTCTAGCTAGTGCACAATATATAGGAGGTATCGTAGTTTTGTTTTTGTTAGTTGAAAGAGTAGGTTTGAATGATAAGAAGATACACTTTGCGTTAGCGATTTTACTAATACTTGCTGGTTTAATGTTGGATATGATCTTTATTTAACGAAATAAACTAGGTTGTAGAAAAGAGGAATGGCTATGAAAGTACGTTTAACGGAATACACGGATGAATGGCCGAGGAGATTTCAAGAAGAAATCGAACGAATCGAAAATCACCTTCCCATCGACGGAATGAAGTGGGAACATTTTGAAAGCACTTCAGTGAAAGGCATGAAAGCAAAGCCGGTGATCGATATAATCTGTATTGTGCCTACTATTGAACAAGTAGACGAACATATTCCATTCTTCGAATCGATGGGTTACGAATCGATTGGGGTGTATGGAATAACTGGTAGACGTTTCTTCCGTAAAGGGGGAGAAAATCGAACGCATCATTTACATATATATGGAGAAGGTAATTCAGAAATAGCTCGTCATTTAGCTGTTCGTGATTATTTGCGAGCACATCCAGTTGAAGTAGACTTGTATTCGGCAAAAAAAGAAGAGTTAGCAAACCAATTTGATGAAACAACTGAGTATAGTAAAGCCAAGCACTATTTCGTTTCTGCACTGGAGAAACGAGCGTTGAAGTGGAAACAAGAACAAACTTGAACCGAGTATTTGTGATCGTTGCAAATGCTCGGTTTTTTATGTATGTGAAATTTAATTATTTTCTCGTTCCTTACTAATAATTTGCTCTAGTAACTTGTTTTGATAATCTAATCTCTCTACCATTTGTTTCGCTAGTTTATCTACTGCCAGAACTAAAGAAAGCAACAAGAGTATGACAATGAAGGTTACGATTTCTATCCCTTTCCATTAAGAAATGTATCAAAAGTTATTCAAAGTAAAATTCTTCACAAAAGATTCTAGTGAAGATCAAATTGCTCCTAAATGCATCTTATATTGAAACTTCAAAAAACCCTCATATTCATTAGGCGAAAAAACGTTGATATTTCTTTAAAGTAGCAAATTAAATTTATTTGAAAACAGCATCCAATTTGTGGTAATGAATGATAAAATAAGCTTATCAATTATTTACTGAATAGTCGAAAATATTTTAGGTTCTGTTTGAAGAATAGGAGCATAACTATGTGGAAACCAATTCTATTTTCAATCATTTTTCTATTAGGTTGTCTACTCTTTATAAATATCACGGAATCTAAGAATAGAGAAAAAATCGCTTATGAGCACGCAAAGGAATTTGTTCAAACTAAATACAACGAAGCAAGTGATTTATCCAATGCTGGAATACGTTACGATGTTGGAAGAAACAACTATGCAGTGATTTTGGAAGACCAGAATCAAATCAGATATTATATTGAAGTGAAATTAGGTCAAGACCAAAACGTAATTTCGATTAATGATGAAACATCAACGATTAAACTAGCAAACTAAGTTTAGTACTTATTTTTACTAATTAGGAACCAAGTAAATACATACAATAAAAACTTATGTTAAGCGGAAATTTTTTACATATATACTTGTAATTAACTTGTTAGAGGGGATTTATCTTTGAAAAATTCATACAACAATTTTCAGCGTGTTAATTCTTTAAGTAATGCACATGTGGGGAGAGATTTTGAGGAGGTAGCTAAGAAGTATTTTAGACAAGAAGGAATAGAGTTAGTTAAAGATGTAGCTTTAGAAGTTGGTATATCAGAGAACAAAAAATTACATCGGTTCGATTTAGGGACACTCCCTGATGCTAGTCAAAAGGTGATTGTAGAGTGCAAATCTCATCGCTGGACATCCAGTGGTAACACCCCAAGTTCAAAGTTAACTGTTTGGAACGAAGCAATGTATTACTTTTATCTAGCTCCTCCAGGGTACCAGAAAATTTTCTTTATCTTGAAAGATTTGAGTGTAAAAAGAAACGAAACGCTAGCAGACTATTATGTACGTACATATAGCCATATGATTCCAAAAGATGTAGAGTTCTTGGAATATGATGATATAAATCAAACAGTTAGACCCATATTATTAAGATGAGATTTGCTTCTTATCATGCAAAATAGTTTTAAATAGTCTTCATATTTTTAAACGGTTACCTCCTGTAACATTCAACTTTCTGTTCAAAAATACAGTTTTTTAGATATTTGTTTTATTGGAGATTACATGTAATTTATTCATAGATTTTGAAATTAAATACTTCTCTAGAATTTAATAAAGGATGGTTGATTAAAATGAAAGCATATCTTCAACGTGTAGGAACAATTTATGTACCGGTAGAAAATCCGGAACGTTCATCGAGATGGTATCAAGAGAATTTTGGAGCAGTAGAAAACTATCGAGATGAGAATAAAGCAATTTTAGATATAGCGAATGTTAGTTTTTTTCTCGTGAAATCAATGCCTGGGGAGAAAGCGACATTTAAAGATTATCTAAATGTGGAACATTTCCTCCTAACGTTTGAGGTAGATGGCTTGGATAAGCTAAAAGAGTTTCATGTTGACTTAAAAGAGAAACAAGTTGAAGTAGGTGACATCGAAGATCGTGGACATGCTGGAAACAATTTTGTCTTTCAGGACTTGGACGGAAACAAGTTTGACGTTTGGAGTGAGCTGAGTCCAGGGTTTAAGGAGAATTTCTAGAATTAATTCTTCTCACTTTTCCTAAGAGAGATTTATAGGTTGTCTGATTCCATTACACTCATTTTAACAATAGTTTATCGAGGTGAATGCATGAAAAGATTGTTCATCGTGACGGTGACTCTGCTATCAATGCTAGCAGGATGTGATCAAATTGAGTTTACTCCAGCTGTACAAAATGGAAATCCTACCCCGAAAGACTTTTTAGATAATGAAGATGCAGACATTTTTGTTCTGGATGGAATGGTTTATTCCAATGCAGAAGATGTTGATTGGGTGCTTGAAACGGAGTATGTCATGGGAGAAGAGATAGGTGAAATTAAGAAACAAGCGACTAGCTCGTTTGGTTTTAACGATTCGACATCTAATATACTTCCCGTTGGCACGAAGATTTATAATACAAACTCACCACTCTACATCGCCATAGTGGAGGGGAAGGAAATACCCTACTTAAAGATGGTGGAAGGCTAGAGTAGTGTTGCGAAACCAATGTAAGTAATAAAACTTTGGAGAAAAACGGGGTGAAGAAAATGGTTATACTTCTCTATATAATTCCTACGCTACTTGCCACAATTTTTGTTGGCTTTTTTGCACCGATCGTCGGTATTATTGTTGGGTTTTTTATTCATCTATTTATCATGGTGTATGAGATACATAATGTTGTGGTGACAAAAGATAAGCGAGATAAAGTGTTAGCAGCTGTCGAGGATTATAAGCGGGAGAGAGCGTTACAAGAAGCGGAAAGTTAAGAGTTATTTGTTCCTAAAACCAAAACATGTAAGATAGAGGGAAAAATACCCGGGGTACATTACAGGAAGGATAGCGTTCATCTTCGCAATCTATCTCCAATGTCTTTGTGGTATTTAGCAACGGAAGGTCCATTCCCTATTTCAATTATTAATGCATCGTTTATCCTACTTTCATGTATTCATAATAAAGCAGAAGACAATTTTCATCTGTCTTCTGCTCTTTCTGTACTATTTATTCTTTATCCAAGTTTAAATTCTGCGACTATACCACTTAGTTCTTCTGCCATTTTCGCAAGAGCTGCTGAACTTGCTGCAACTTCTTGCATAGATGCGCTTTGTTCTTCAGATGCGGCAGCAATAGATTCTGATTCAGCAGACGAGTGCTCGATCATTTCAGCTGTTTTAGCTGTCGATTCGACCATGCTAGCTGTTCGTTGATCTAATGTTTTTACCGCCTGAAGCACATTGTTTGCTGCTTCCGAGATAACAGAAGAAGCTTTTTCAATTTCATTAAAGCTTTCACCTGTTAAGTTCATTGCCAAAATACCAGCAGAGACAGATTCTTCACCGTCTTTCATAAATGTGACAGATTCTTCGATACCATTTTGAATATCGAAGATGAGTTCTTGAATTTGTGATGCAGAATTCCCGGATTGCTCTGCAAGTTTTCGAATTTCACCTGCAACTACTGCAAATCCTTTGCCATGTTCTCCTGCGCGGGCTGCTTCGATTGCTGCGTTTAATGCCAGTAGATTTGTTTGTTCCGCAACTGCTGTAATAAGGGAAACAATGTTACCAATCTCGGTGGATTTATCTCCGAGTTGTTGAATCGAAAGCGATGCACGGTGTGATTTTTCTTGAATGTCGTGAATTTTCTCTTCTGTGTTTACCACTCGATTTTTTCCTTCTGCTACTTTAAGAGATGTTGTTTCAGTTGATTGTTGAGTAGCGACTAAATGGTCTTTAATACCACGAATACCTTCGGAGATTTCGTGAACAGCTTCTTGAGAAGATCCAGCTTGTTGTGTTTGCGTTTCTGCATTTTCCGAAATCAGTTGAATCGAACTTGCGATCTGCTCGGAGGCACGATTCGTTTCTTCTGCACTAGCTGTCACTTCTTCAGAAGAGGCAGCTAGTGTGTGTGAGACTTCCTGGATACGAAGAATCATCGCACTTAAGTTATCTTTCATTTTCGCAAGACTGTTTCCAAGTTCTCCAATTTCATCTTTTCGTTTAAATGGCTCAAATGTTCCAGTGAGATCATTTTCACTTAAACGGTTTAATTGATGTTTCACTGCATTTATTGGACGTGATAGATGGTTCGAAAGAAGATAAATAATGACCGCGCCGACAATTAAGGAAATTCCAATCGTCCAGGCAAGTATCCACAGTATACTGTTAGACTGTGCGTTAAAATCTTCCATATACGATCCTGCTGTAACGACCCAACCCCAGTTCGGATCGAGGTCGTTATACATAATTTTCTCCCCAATGCGGTCGGGATTGTCTGGAAATGCCCATGAGTACTGGACAAACCCACCACCGTTTTGAGCAGCTTTGATTTGTTCTTGTACAAGAAACTTTCCATTTACATCTTTCACATCAATGACGTTTTTACCTTCTAATGAAGGATGGGCGACTTCGTTTCCTTGTTCATCATAAACGACGAAATATCCATTTTTACCGAGGTCAATAGGATTCGTATTTGGACGTGTTCCATCCGCTTGTTTTTCACCGAGTAAGTATGTTTTGACTTGTTCTTGTGCTTCTTCTAGTGTAATTTCTCCAGCATCTACTTGTTGTTGGTAGCCATCAATCATTTGAATAGCTTGTGTGACGGCATTTTTGATCATTGTCTGACCAGATTCGTTCAAACTGTTTTTAGCCGTTATGTAACTTATTGTCCCGATTAATAAAGATGGAACCAACAGTAGAATAAACGTAATGCTTAATAATTTCCCTCGAACACTTCTCATTTAAAAACTCCTTTATGTACAAGATAACGAATATATTATCGGTATAATAAATGGAAAATGAAGGGGGAAATTTACTTCTTTATTTAATTGTTTAGAAATAAATGGATGATGATAAATACACTACATTAAAGGTGAAGGTTCTTATAATTAAACAACATGAGAATTTTGAACGTAGCATAATTGGAAAAAAGAGGTATGGTATACTAATCTCCGAAATAAATATAGAGAGATCTTTGACTTCTAGAAAATGTTGTCAAAGTGGGGTAGGGGGAAAAAGAGATGAGATTTCGAGATTTTCATCCGAATATAAAGCTGCGAATTATTTTTGGATTCTTTAGCGAAATTATTGGAAGTATGATCTTTCCATTTATGGCGATTTACTTCACCATACATTTTGGTGCGAAATTAACAGGAATTCTATTAATCGTAAACGTCATTATCGGAGCGCTTGTTGGTTTTTATGGAGGCTATTTATCGGATAAAGTGGGACGAAAAAAGCTTATGGTAGCAGCAGAAGGTATACGCTTTGTTTCGTTGATTGTGATGACAATTGCAAATTCACCATGGTTTGAATCGCCAATGATTACGTTTCTCATGTTTTTAGTAAGCAGTATTTGTTGGGGAATTGTAGGACCGGCAACGGATGCAATGTTAATTGATGTCAGTAAGCCTCCAGAACGTAAATTGATGTATGCCATCATGTATTGGTCAGCGAATTTGTCTATTGCCATCGGTGGTACAATCGGTGCCTTTTTATTCGAATCGTATTTATTTGAACTATTTATCGGAATGACGATTATGTCCGCTATTTTGTTCATCGTGATTACGTTCTTTATTACAGAAAGTTATATTCCGAAGAAGTCAGAGGGACCTACTGAAAAAACGAATGCGTTAAAAGAAATTGGTTACATGTTTAAAAGTTATAAAGTAGTAGCTCTTGATAAGATCTTTTTGTTATTTATGCTTGCAGGGATGTTCATCCAATCACTTGAAATGCAACTGACGAATTACATTGCTGTGCGCCTACATCAAGACATGACAGACCAGACATTTCTTCTTTGGTCCATCGATGGGTTGAAAATGACCGGATTATTGCGTACTGAAAATACGGTGCTCGTTGTTCTATTTGCAGCACTCGTCATGAAATGGATTCAAAGCTATAAAGATAAAAGTGTGTTTTTATGGTCCATCGTGCTATTTACCGTTGGCTACACAACCATTAGTTATTTTAACAACGTGTGGATTTTGTTTATTGCCATGTTAATTGCAACAATTGGAGAGCTAATGCGCGTACCTGTTCAACAAAGTTACATGGCTGCTCTTCCACCAGATGACAAGCGAAGTAGCTACATGGCGGTATTGGGATTCTCGTTTCAAGGCTCGATGATTTTAGCGTCTATTTCCATTACACTAAGTGCGTACTTCTCTCGGGAAGTCATGAGCTTGTTGTTACTTTTGACTGGTGTTCTTGGCTACATCATTATCGCCCGTATCATTCCAGCGTTGGAACAGCGGACGAACGATCACTTAAAAGCGCACGAAGAAGAATTAAGAGCGCAGCTGCAATAAACCAATGTTCAAAAGGCTTAGATTTCCTTTCAGAACAAAACTGTCTCTGAAAAAATTTCTCTATATACAATTTAATTTTACGTGTGCTATGATTAAGAACAATAACAGCGATGAAGAGAAGAGTACGTGAATTGTTTTCTTTGACAGAGAGCCCTGGTAGCTGCAAAAGGGTAAGAGAAGATTTGCCGAAACAAGCCTCTGAGCTTTGCACAGGACTTGTAAATGTGTGTGGTTTACTTGAGATGGTGTGACGGATGCTCCCGTTAGAAAGCTATAGTATACGCAAGTTTTTTTTGCCGTACTTGAAAAGGTGCTAATGGTGACATTAGGACAAACTGGGGTGGTACCACGACATGTAACTCTCGTCCCCAAGACAAATCGTCTTGGGGGTGGGATTTTTTTTATTCCAAAAAACATGTCGGAGGATTCATGATGGAGAAAAGAAATTGGCGCGTGTTGACTGTTTACTTAAGTGCAGTGGGTATTGCGAATATTGGAAGTTGGATTTATTTACTAACGATGAATTTACTTGTTTTTGAGCGGACTGGCTCTGCGCTTGCAGTTGCCGGTTTATATATGATTAAACCACTCGCATATATGGTCGTAGGATCTTGGGCAGGAAGTGTCATTGATCGAGTTTCCACGAAGCATCTCATGATTTTCTTAGATATTGTGAGAGCAATTCTTGTTCTGACTCTTCTTTTCGTAGACTCTTTATGGCTCGTTTATATGGTCGTGTTCATCATTCAAATGAGTGGAGCAGTATTTGAACATGCATCCTTTAGTTACATGACACGTCTACTGCCAGAACAAATACGTTTAAAATTCAATGCTTTACTTAGTTTTGTTCAATCCGGTGCCTTTGTTTTGGGACCTGCCTTAGCTGGGTTTTTGTTCATCTTAGGTTCATGGAAGATGTCATTGCTTGTTAATATCGGGACGTATATTGTGTCAGCTTGTCTCGTAAGTGTGTTACCTAAACTAACGGTAGCTGAACCGACGTCGACGCGATTTAATCTTCAGGAAGTTATAAGCGATTGGCGATTAGTATGGAATTTCAGTAAAGTGGCTATGCCGTTTGTGGTTATCTATATGGTGTTTCAATGCGTGATGTTGTTGACAGCTGCACTCGATTCGATGGAAGTAGCTTTTGCAAAGGAAGTTCTTCACTTATCGGATGCAGCATACGGTTCTTTAGTAAGTGTGGCAGGGATTGGATTTCTAATGGGGGCTGCACTCACGAACGGGCTCGTCCGAATGGTTACCGCGAAGCAATTGATGAGTATTGGAACATTATGTCTAGCGATGGGATATCTTATCTACAGTTTTTCTACAACGTATGTAGTGGCAAGTATCGGATTTTTCGTCTTGTGTTTTTTCCTTTCCCTCGCAAATACAGGTTTTCTTACGTATATTCAAACATATATTCCGATTGACATGATGGGCAGAATTTCAAGTCTTTATGGCATGGTCTCTCATACCGTACAACTTCTGGTCGTTTTTACGATGGGTATTGTGGCAGACTGGTTTTCCATTCGAGAAGTAGTCATTGTGGGATCAGGACTTATGTTCGTTGTAGCAAGTTATTTAGCAGTCACCGTATGCCGTTCGACGTTTCAATCGATGGAGAACCAAGCGGTGGGAAATGAATAGCAGAAGAAACGAAAACATCCTAGCGATTTGAACCGCTAGGTTGTTTATTCATTTAAAGGAGCTGCACGATGGTTTGAACAAGTAAAAACACATTCAATGTGATAATGATTCCTGCAATACCCCAAGCGAGCACTTTTGTGATTGGTTTGTTCACGAGCGTTCCCATCAGTTTTTTGTTGCTAGTAAAGACGATTAAAGGGATTAACGCAAATGGTATTCCGAACGATAAGATGATTTGGCTAAGGACAAGTGCAGCAGAAGGATTAACACCTAGTGCGATAATCACGAGCGGTGGGATGACGGTTATAGCTCTTCGAATATAAATAGGAATACGCTTGTTAATGTATCCTTGCATGATGATGTCACCTGACATCGTCCCAACGGATGAACTCGCAAGTCCTGATGCAAGTAAAGCAATACCAAAGATAATGGAGGATGCTGGACTGACGAGTGTTCCAAATTGATGGAATGCGACTTCTAAGTCCTCGACACCTAATTTGTTTGTATGAAATAACGCCGCTGCGACAATGAGCATACAAGCATTGACAGCCCCGGCTATGACCATTGCTAGTAAAATATCGATGAATTCAAAACGGAAAATTCGTTTCCGTTCGGCTTCCGTTCCACCCACAATACGACGTTGTGTTAAAGCGGAATGTAGGTAGATGGCGTGTGGCATAACAGTTGCCCCTAATATTCCGGCAGCTAACATAATACTATCTTTTCCTTGAAATTCCGGTGTGAAAAGTCCTTGGATAACACTTGAACCGTCTGGTTTTGCAAAGAATACTTGTAATCCGAATGCTAGAACAACGATAAAGACCATGCCGGTAATTCCAGCTTCTAAACTTCGATATCCTTTTCGTTGCAACATCAGGATGACGAACGATCCGATTGCGGCGATAAAAGCGGCAGGTAAAAGCGGGATGTCGAATAACAAGTATAATCCGAGCGCTGCCCCGATAAATTCCGCTAAGTCCGTTGCAATAACGACTAACTCTGCTTGGATCCATAATAATAAATTGGATACGCTCGAGAACGTCTCTCTCGATACTTCCGGTAAATTTAGTCCTGTCGCGATACCTAGCTTTGCTGATAGCGACTGGATAAGAATCGCCATTAAGTTAGAAGTAAGAACAACCCATAGTAGTAAGTAGCCGTAATGCGATCCAGCAGAAATGTTTGTAGCGAAGTTGCCTGGATCGATATATGCCACACCTGCGACAAAAGCGGGTCCTAAAAAAGGCAGAATACCAACTTTTCGTTTTGAAGTTGGTTTTGCTGTAAATGAAGTAACTCCTGCGTTTTCAAAAATTTTCATCGTGTAACACCTACTTTTTATTTTCCTAAGGAATATATTTTAGTTATAGGAATAAAAGTTTCCTTAAAGAAACTATATGCTACTTATCGAGAAATGGCAACTGCTAGGTGGTGAAGAAATGCAATTTATTGTCTGGTAATTATAAGTTAGATGTAGATGTCTGTTAGCTATAGAAATAAACCCTTCAAGAAAATGATAAAATGAAAGTACAATTTGGATTAGGACAAGTTTGAGGGGAGGTTTTTCTTTGGCGAATCATCAGTATAAGACGGTAAATTTTGAACCGCGGTATGCCTTTGAAACGGTAAATATGTGGAGACTGTCGAAGGAAAAAGCAATTGGACAGAAAGAAATACATAGTGTAGAAAATCATCTGCAGTTTTTGAATGATGTATTGACGAAGCAGTATCAAGTGAAGGTTGTTTTAGATGAAGAATCAGTCATTGGAATGATTGCCTATAACGAGGAGGAAGTTAGCCAGTTATATATTGATCCAGCATATCAAGGGCTTGGCATCGGGCAAATGTTGTTAAAGGAGGCGAAAAACAACTCGTCAGGAACGTTAAGCTTATATACGTTTGAAGTGAATACGCTCGCTCAGCAATTCTATGAAAAAAATGGATTTCGGATTATGGCGCGCGGAACCGAGAACGAAGAAAACTTGCCAGATATACGATATGAATGGGAACGAGAATAACCTCGGTAGAATTAATAGGTTTATCTAATAGTCCAAGAAAACAACTCAAAAGGGACTGTTCGAGCTTGTCTATTTAGTACATACGCTGCAATTTATGTCTCGTGTTGCAGCGTATGCTTTACTCGTTTTAACGTAGCTACAATTAGAAAACTGACAATCACAAGTAACAACCATGAACTTACTTTTCCTAAATGAACGAGGCTCCATGCATCCACTTGATCGGGATATTGCCATGCACCAAAATACGTAGCAATATTTTCCGCTATCCAGATGAAAAAACCGATGAGGAAAAAGGATAAAGTTAGCGGCATTCGATACCGAATGCCATTTACTCGATACGTGACAATTGTTTTCCAGAAAACAATAAGAACCGCTGTGCTCAATATCCACCGAATGTCTAACCAAAAATGATGCCAGAAGAAGTTCAAGTAGATGGCTGCTGTGAGTGGAACTACTACGTAATAAGGTGGCCATTTTAGAAGCTGCACGTTCATACGATTCCACGCTTGGCATAAATAACTCGCTACACTGGCATACATAAATCCGCTATACAATGGAACGCCGAAAAATTTTGTGTAGCCTTCGTTCGGGTAAGACCATGAACCCATATGCACTTTAAATAATTCAAGTGCCAGTCCAATGAGATGAAAGAGTGTGATGACTTTTAGTTCATCTCGAGATTCGAGGCCAGAGTACACCATACCGACTTGAACAGCTAAACATATCAGTAGAATCCAGTCGTACCTTGGAAGAAAGGGAAGTTCTATCCATTGGGTTAACGCGAGGGTGGCGAAAATGATCACTGGAAAGATGCAGGCCTTTGCTTGCATCCAACCAAAATGCCATAGCTGTATGATTGCCTGTTTCATAATGCACTCCTTTAGTAAAAAATGATTTACGGTGCTTTTAAAATGAAAAACTTCACATATATAATGATTTTCAATACATATTAATTGATTATCGATAAATAGCATTCATTTTGACGATATGTAAGTTGAAAAGGTTCATGAAAGGGGAAGAGGAAAGTTGCTAGAAATTTTAAGTAAAATAGACGAAACAAACGAAGGGGTATTTGCTTATGCCATCGCTTCGGTAAGAGGGAACCAAAACCTTCACTCGTTTCAAACGAATGAAGTAATGCCTCTCGCTTCGGCTGCAAAAGTAGCCATTGCTTATGCTGTGACGAAATTGGTGGAAGCGCAACATCTATCGTGGGAAGACAAACTAGACGACGTTTTATTTGATCCTAAAGAAGACAGCAACGAACTTTATCCACACTTAATAGGAAGAAGCTCCATTCAATTGGGTGAAGCAATAGAAGTCATGATTGCTTGTCACGATAGCATTGTGGCAAAGCTAATTGTTACGTGTGCTGGAGGGTGGGAGAAAATCAATCGGTTAATATCGGAGAAATTTCCATCGATGCATGTAACGGAAAATCCGCGAGATGATAAAAATATCGGAACGGTAGAGGATTTATTCGCCATGATGAACCAAATTCGAAGCGGTTATGAGAGAAATCCATTTCGATGGAGTCCTATAATTCGTGGGCTTGTTAGACAACGAGGAGAGAATGGAATTGTGCCAAGTCATTTAATCAGTCACATGACAGGAGGATTGGAACAAGCTTTACTTAATATTGGATTTATAGGAAACTATGCCGGTGAACAATATATTTACGCCATAGCTGCAAAAAATGTTCCGAACAGATCTGAGAACACCACGGCTGATATGCTTGCGAAGGAATTTATCGAGAATATCTATCGACATCTTTTCTGTGAAGGCAATTAAAACATATTAGGCAAGGAAAAAGATATGGAATCAAGTTTAATTTAGACTTAAAGTAAATAGAAATTTAATAAAGTAAACTCAGGTTATCGGTTGCTATTCACACTTATACCCTGCTCAGGAATACAATAAATACTTTTCCCATTATTTTAATAACATAAAATTTTACATACCCCATATGGGTATGTTATTTTTATGTACAAGAAGAAAAGTAGGATAGTCGAGGTGAAAAAGATGGCGAAAGAACAGGTGGAAGAGTTAATTACGGTGGAATTACCGAATGATGGAGTTAGAACGAGTCACCATTCACATGAAACGAAGAAGAATTTGGTGACGAGATTGAATCGTATTGAGGGTCAGATTCGCGGAATTAAAGGTCTAATCGAACGGGATACGTATTGTGATGATGTCATTACCCAAATTTCTGCAACGCAGTCTGCGCTAAATAGTGTGGCAAAGATTTTACTGGATGGACATTTAAAATCGTGTGTTGTGGACCGTATTAAACAAGGCGATGAAGAAGTTTTAGATGAAGTACTGATTACGATACAAAAGCTAATGAAAAAATAATCTCCGTGTTGCATGTGCAAACGGAGAATTTCTTGGAATAAAATATACCCCATATAGGTATTGGAGGTAAAACGATGACAAAAGAATCAGAAGTAACGTTAGATGTAATTGGGATGACATGTTCTGCTTGTGCCAATCGAATTGAAAAGGGCTTGGCAAAAATGGATGGTGTTGAATCTGCCAATGTTAATTTAGCGTTAGAGCGTGCGACCATCCAATTTGACGCAGAAAAAGTAAATCCGTTTGACTTTCAAGCAAAGATTCAAGATTTAGGATATGATACAAAACTCGATAAGTTGGAAATGGATATTACAGGTATGACGTGTGCCACGTGTGCGACACGAATTGAGAAAACGTTAAACAAACAACCAGGTGTAGCAAAAGCGACAGTAAATTTAGCACTCGAAAAAGCGTTGGTTGAATACTACCCAAGTGCAATGTCCGATCAAGATATAGTGCGAAAAATTGAAGATGTCGGATACGGGGCAACCATTAAACGGGAAGACGGTGAATCAGTCGATCATCGAGTCGAAGCAATTCGTGAGCAAAAACGAAAATTTATAATTGCTGCGATTTTTTCATTCCCATTATTACTCGCGATGGTGACGCATTTTGAGTTCACGTCGTTTATCCCACTACCAGATATTTTCATGAATCCTTGGTTCCAATTCGCACTGGCAACGCCGGTTCAATTTTGGATTGGGAAGCAGTTTTATGTTGGTGCCTATAAAGCGTTGAAAAACAAAAGTGCGAATATGGACGTACTCGTTGCCCTAGGGACCTCGGCTGCTTATTTTTATAGTGTTTACTTAGCAATTGACTCCATTGGTGCAATGCACACACCTGCCTTGTATTTTGAAACGAGTGCGATTTTAATCACGCTGATCATTTTAGGGAAATTGCTAGAAGCGAAAGCGAAAGGTCGTTCCTCCGAGGCAATTAAAAAATTAATGGGTTTGCAAGCAACTACAGCGACAGTCATTCGTGATAACCAAGAACAAACGATTCCACTGCAAGAAGTTCTGGTCGGTGACATTGTGGCAATCAAACCTGGTGAAAAGGTTCCCGTGGATGGTGTCATTACAAAAGGTGCCTCTGCAGTCGATGAATCGATGCTGACGGGGGAAAGTATTCCGATTGATAAGACGATCGGAGACACAGTCATTGGTGCAACGCTCAATCGAAATGGTTATTTGGAAATGAAAGCAACGGGTGTTGGTAAAGATACAGCACTTGCACAAATCATAAAAGTAGTAGAAAACGCACAAGGCACCAAAGCGCCGATTCAACGGATGGCGGATAAAATTTCCGGAATTTTCGTGCCGATTGTTGTAGGACTTGCGGTACTAACGTTTATCATTTGGTTTACGCTTGTCACTCCTGGTGATTTCGCGAATTCGCTCGAGAAATTTATCGCGGTTCTTGTGATAGCCTGTCCATGTGCGCTTGGTTTAGCAACACCGACATCGATTATGGCGGGCTCAGGGAGAGCAGCGGAGTATGGCATTTTATTCAAAGGCGGCGAGCATTTAGAACAAACGCAAGCAGTGGATACAATTATCGTCGATAAAACTGGAACAGTGACGAATGGAAAACCAGTTCTTACAACTGTTCAACCTGTGTCTAGTGTGAGTGAAGAAGATTTTCTATCAATCGTCGCTTCTGTTGAGAAGCAGTCAGAACATCCTTTAGCGGAAGCGATTGTCGAAGGTGTACGAGAAAAAGGCATTGCATTGAAAGAAGTGGAAGAGTTTACCTCTGTCACTGGTCGAGGCGTACAAGGGAAAGTTGACGGTGTGGAGGTAGTAATTGGCACCGAAAAATGGATGACCGAACTAGGTGTCAGTCTTTCATTCACAGAAAAAGAAACATTAGAATCAGACGGTAAAACGGTTATGCTTGTGGCGTTTGATGGCACGTATGCCGGACTGATTGCCGTTGCAGATACGGTAAAAGAAACGTCCAAAGAAGCGATTCGAAAACTACGAGAAATGGGAATCGATGTGTGGATGATGACTGGCGATAACGAACGAACTGCACAAGCGATTGCGAAAGAAGTAGGGATTGATCTTGTACTTGCAGAAGTTTTACCTGAAGGAAAAGCGGCAGAAGTGGAAAAACTACAGTCGCAAGGCAAGAAAGTGGCAATGGTTGGAGACGGTATTAACGATGCGCCAGCACTTGCGACGGCGGATATCGGGATGGCAATTGGTACAGGGACCGATATTGCGATGGAAGCAGCAGACATTACGTTGATACATGGTGATCTACGAAGTATTGCGGATGCAATTTACATGAGTAAAGCGACGATTCGAAACATCAAACAAAACTTGTTCTGGGCTCTCGCTTACAATACACTTGGAATTCCTATTGCGGCGCTCGGACTGCTTGCACCATGGTTAGCAGGTGGAGCAATGGCATTGAGTTCCGTTTCTGTCGTGTTGAATGCACTTCGGTTACAGCGAATAAAATTGAAAGCATAATAAAAAGCAACGAGATGATTCGCTCACTCGTTGCTTTTTTCTGCGATTTCATGCACATTCCCAAATGGATCTGTAAAAGCGGCATAACGCGCTTCCGTCGGTTTGGTATGTAAAAATTGCACGCCTTTTTCCTGAAGTTTCGCGAATGTATTGTGTACATCACCTACATGAAATACAAGTACCGTTCTCGCTTCATTGGAGTAATCGCCGGTTTCCGTTTTCTTATCTGCTTGAAATAGAACAAGTTTTTGAGGACCCATGGAGAAAACGAGTCGATTAGGTTCCTCATGAATAAGCGGAAGTTCCAGTATATCTTGGTAAAACTGTTTTGCTTGTTGTACGTCGGTCACGAAGACCATCACATAGCCAAATTCCATTGCACTACTCCTAACAGCAATTGTCTTATTGATCTCTTGTAAAGTAAATATAGTCGATCGGAATTCCTTCGTAGCCAAATGTTCGAAGGAATGTGGTAATTTGTCCCCGATGATAGGATGCATGGTTGATGAACGTAAAGAGCATATCTTCAAGTTCCGTTTCAAATGTTGCACCTTTGACGTTTTGGAATGTGAGAACCTTGTGCCAATCTTCTTTTTCAAGCGAATAAAAGTAGTCTTCCATTTCCTCATGAAGTTCTGTAAATAATTCTTGTATCTCCTCGATGTCTTCAAATTCGAAGTGTTTCCATGTTGGAGAAAATTCGCCTTTCATTCGCAAAAACCACAAATATTCCACACCGATGACATGAGCGTAAGTTGCCTTCATCGTCGGGAAAGAGCTTTTTGCTTCTTTCGTGAATGTATCTGGTGCAGTGTTTTTAACATGTTGCAATAATTTTTGGGTTGCCCATTTGTGATAATTCCACATTTTAATACCGTCCATTTAAAAACCCCCTTTTTAACAGTTTACATAAGTTGAAAAAATTTTTCGATTTAAATGAACTATATCTCGATTAACTAGTCTAATGTTAAATGAAAGAGTGCGAGGTGAAAAAATGGAACTAGATGAGATCAAACGTGCAATTGACGGAGATGATGAAGCGTTTCTCACGTTGTTTTCAACGTATCAAGTCGATTTATATAAGACTGCACTTGCTTTTTTGCGTAATGAACACGATGCAGTGGAAGCGATTCAAGAAGTAACGTACCGAGCGTATAAGAAAATACATACAGTGAAAGAGCCTAGTTACGCGAAAACATGGCTCATACGAATAATGATAAATTATTGCCAGGACCAGATAAAACGAAAGAAGCGGTTCCGTTTTTTATTGCCATCAGATGAGCGACATGTAACACCATCCAATCGATTAGAAATTCAAGAATTGCTACAAACATTACGACCAAAAGATCAAGAATTGATCTATTTGAAATATATATTGGAAGTGCCAATTAAAGAAATTGCGGTGGTGAAGAATTTACCGGAAGGAACGGTAAAGTCGCGATTGCATCGAATCGTTCGAGAGCTTCGAGAAACGCACGGATGGAAGGAGGAGAGTCCTCATGTCTATTAAAGAGAGTGTGTATATGGAAAAATTGAGAGATGAACTAGACCAGCAATCAGTTCCTGAAGATCAGCTGTATTCTTCAGTGATGAAAGGATATATGCGAGCAAAAGCGGAGAGGAAGATTCGCGTGAAGCAGTCTCGAAAAGTAAGTGTTGTACTAATTGCCGCAGTTGCATTGCTTTTAGTGTTGCTTAGTTTAAGTGATCAAACATTACGTCCAGTTCAACTTCTTCAGAAGGTACCAGGATTGGAGTGGGTATGGAAAAATGATTCGTTACAAGGAATGGAATTGAATATTTCGGAAAGTAGCGCGTATCAACGAGTAGATAAATCACAAACAGTTGATGGCATGACTTTTACAATAGATGGAATTATCGTAGATCAAACGACAATTGCGCTCGATTATCATCTCGCATTACCGTCGGATTCTGTAGGACTCGGTGGTGATACATTTCTTTTTACTGTGGATGATAAGTTTGTAGTAACGGAACAGTCTTGGGGAAATTTTCAAGAAAATGGAAATGGAAAGAAAGTAGACGATACGTATGTTGCGATTGTTCGAGACCCAATTGACATGGATGCGAAAGAGTTAAATGTTTCCTATAGTGTCACGTTAAATGCAAAAAATTATGCGTTCACTCTTCCTATCGAGATTGAAAAAGTTGCGGATGTAACGAAATACGCGACCAAAAAAACCTCATTTGAACTAGATGGACAGTCTTTTAGTGTAAAACGTGTGGTTGTTCACCCGGGAATTACATCGATTGAAATAGAGGAAGACAAAAATAATACCTATAAAGTTTTACGATTTTTAGATTTACGTCTAGAAGATTCCAATGGCCATCAATCTTTGCCAGTAAAAAATGGAATTATTTCAACAGATGCAGAAAATGGAAACAAAGTCTATTATGTGCAGTCGAATATATTGAATGAATCAGAAGAACTTTCCCTGAAGCTAAATCGAGTAGAAGCACTTCCGAAAGACAAGGCGTTCATAACAATCGATACGGAAAAGAAAACGTTACAAAATCCGATGGAGGATGGAATGCTCTCGTTGGGAAAAGTGACGCCAACAGAAATCGAAGTAATCTATTATATGGACTCCGTTTCTTCGAACTTATTAGGAAATGTTGAGGATGCAAATGGGAAGGCTATTCCGACTTCTTACAGCGAGTCATCCGATGGACGTGAGATGATTAAGTTAGACACGTCGAATTATGAAAACCCGTTACGAATTTCGCTTATCTCCTATCCAAATGAGATGGAAAAGGCGATTCGTATTCCCTTGAAATTGGAATAATCACTTTAGCACGCTACTACGTCACTTCTGTATCTTGTTAAAATTTGGAAATAATTAATTGAATCCCTTCCTTACGAGCTTTATACTCGGCATATGGGGAGGGTTTTTCAATGATTACATTAACAGGTTCGACATTGACGCTGGAAGAAATGCGTCGTATTTTATTTCAACAAGAAGAAATTCAGTTAGATACAGAAGCACTAAAACGGGTGCAAAAGAGCCGTGATTCGGTTGATCGCATCGTCGCGAATAAAGAAACGATTTATGGGATTAACACTGGGTTCGGGAAGTTCAGCGATGTGAGCATTGACGAGAAGGACGTTCGTGCACTGCAACTCCATTTAATCCGTTCGCATGCGTGTGGAATCGGTGATGCATTTCCAGAAATGGTGTCTCGTGCGATTGTGGTGCTTCGCTTAAATGCCCTATTGAAAGGGTTCTCGGGGATTCGAGTGGAGGTTGTGGAGCGCTTAGCGTTTATGGCGAACCATCACATTCATCCAGTGATTCCAAGTCAAGGTTCGCTTGGAGCTTCTGGAGATTTGGCGCCGTTATCTCACTTAGCTTTAGTGTTATTAGGGGAAGGCGCTATTTGGAATGAAGGGCAGAAAATCGATGCTTCGAACGTGTGGAAAGATCGCGGGATGGACAATATTGTGCTGGAAGCGAAGGAAGGTTTGGCGTTAATAAACGGAACGCAAGCAATGACTGCGCAAGGTGTGGTGAATTACTTAGAAGCGGAAACACTAGCCTATCAAAGTGAATGGATCGCGGCAATGACCATGGAATCGCTCCGTGGAATACGAGATGCTTTCCGAGAAGAAATCCACATTGCACGTGGGTATCAAGAACAAATCGCTGTGGCGAGTCGAATGCTAGAGTGGATGGACGGAAGTCAACTAATTTCCGCGCAAGGAGAACACCGCGTTCAGGATGCGTATTCTCTGCGATGCATCCCACAAATTCACGGCGCAAGCTGGCAAGTATTGAATTATGTGAAAGAAAAATTAGAAATTGAAATGAATGCAGCAACCGATAATCCATTGATTTTTGAAGATGGGGAAGTGGTCGTGTCTGGTGGGAATTTCCACGGACAACCAATCGCTTTTGCAATGGACTTCTTAAAACTTGGCGTAGCAGAGCTTGCGAATGTCTCGGAGCGACGTATTGAACGTCTGGTGAATCCGCAATTAAATGATGGATTGCCGGCATTTTTAAGTCCAGAACCCGGCTTACAGTCAGGTGCAATGATTTTACAATATGCAGCGGCGAGTCTTGTGTCCGAGAATAAAACACTTGCGCACCCAGCGTCTGTGGACTCGATTCCATCTTCTGCGAATCAAGAAGATCACGTGAGCATGGGGACAATCGGTTCTCGACACGCAGCACAGATTATTCAGAATGCACGTCGAGTGCTTGCTATTGAAACATTATGCGCACTTCAAGGCACGGAATATCGTGGTGTAGAAAAAATGGCTCCGAAGCTACGCGCGAAATGGGATGAGCTACGAAAAGTTTGTCCATCCGTTGTGGAAGATCGCATTTTCCATCATGACGTGGAACGAATCGCCGATCATTTATACGAAGACACTGGAAAATCGAAATAAAGAGGAAAAGGAGCTGCTCTTTTTTGGGCAGCTCTTTTTTCATGTGTGCTGTTTCAATTAGAAAGACTTTCGCAGGAGAAAGTCTACCGAATGTAAGGTTGGACATGTAATAGAAAAATGGTATAAATGACAGAGAAATAGCTTGCAAAGCTCTTTATGAGCGGTTTTGACTAATTTATGAACTCTTACAATTTAGTAATAATCGTTTAATGCGATAATAACATCGCTTATGCTGATTTTTGAGCGTTCAACCGCAGTTTATGAGCGGTAAACGTTCCGATTATTTGATGCCGTATTTTCGTTCGAGCTGTACAAGATCTGCATCTGGATGAAAGCCGTTTTCCATTAACTCTGCGATCATTTTAGATCCTAACATACTGTAGACGGTTCCATTTCCACCGTACCCAAGCAAATAATAATGTCCTTCTTTTGTCGGATGCTTGCCGATAAAAGGCAAGTTATCAATAGACTCCCCGAACGTGGCACCATAAGCGAATTCGACAACAGTATCAATTTGAGGAAATAATTTCTTTAATTCTATCCGTAATTTTTCCGCGTGTTCTGCAATCACTTTTTCTGAAGCTGGTGCTTCTGCTTTATCTTCGTCTAATCCACCAATCAAG
The DNA here is from genome assembly GCF_003595195.1 of Paenisporosarcina cavernae. Lineage (GTDB taxonomy): Bacteria > Bacillota > Bacilli > Bacillales_A > Planococcaceae > Paenisporosarcina > Paenisporosarcina cavernae. The sequence goes on along the minus strand of NZ_CP032418.1, from coordinate 1,820,110 downwards.
ATGCGTCCTTCAGCCGTTTGACGAATGTATAAATAGGGCCTTGCTGTTTCCCATATGAGCGTACCTTCATGCCAAATGTCTTTGTTGCCAGATGTTTTGACTCCTTGATTAATCACATTCGTGACCATTGCATAGGAACGATTGATATCTGCACCAATTCGATGTCCAACTGGTAATGTTTCATAGCCGGTTGTCCACACTATTTTCTCGGTAACAAATTCTCCTGCTGATGTTTTTACATGTAATAACGAATTTTCTTCATGCACGTCTCGGACATCTGTATAAGGGAAAATGGACACACCTTTGTCGATTAAGTGCTTGACGATACCTTGGACGAATTTATACGGATTTACTTCTGCATCCTCATATGTAACAAGCGCTGCAGGTTTTGAGAATCCCAGTTTTTCGGTTACCTGCTCTTCATTCCAATAATCGCAAGGGAATCCGAATTTTTTTAAGGTCTCATATTCACGCTGTAATTTTTCGACATGAGAATCCTCACTTGCATAACAAATACTCGGACGAACGATGAAGTCCGGATCTATTGGCAATTCACTTGCCACACCGCGAAGTTGTCCCATTGCTTCAAAACAAAGTTCATAAAACCGAACTGCATCGCGTTCGTCAATTTGATCAATCAATTCATGCAGCATAATATCGTTTGAGTATTGCAACAGGCCAGTATTTGCCATGGTGCTTCCGCTACCGGGCATACGTTTATCAAGAAGTGCTACTTTCCAGCCTTTTTCAACTAAAGCGAGGGCGGTTAAACTTCCGGACATACCTCCACCCACTACTATTACATCATATAATGCGTCTTTTTCCATTGAAGGTATCTCTACAGGCTCTGGAAATGTCGAATTCCAGTAAAGCAGTCCATTATGTATATCCATCTTTCATCCTCATTTCACCTTTTTTAAAGGTTTACCCCGAGTTCTATTTTTGTAAGCATGCTATACTGAAGGAAATGTGCTGAGACGCTTTTCATTGGAATAAAAGAGGTTGGTACTCAGTGAAAATAGAGGAGTGGAATCATGCAAAAAGTAGCATTACTATGCGGAAGTTTACGAAAAGATTCTTACAATAAAGCGTTATTAGAATTTGTGAAGGCGAACTTTGGAAAAGAAATCGATATGTTTTTCGTCGACTATTCCCAATTGCCGTATTTTAATGAAGACATAGAGACACCTTATCCAACAGAAGTACGCGCAATGCTAGATACCTTACAGGATATCGATGCGGTCGTTATGAGTATGCCGGAGTATAATCACTCTATCCCGGGTGCGTTTAAAAATGCACTTGATTGGTTATCCCGTAGAGAAAAACCACTTGCTGGAAAACCTGTTCTTCTAATGGGCGCATCTACTGGTCCGGTAGGAACTTCTCGTGGACAAAACCATCTGCGCTTGAGTTTAAATGCTCCTGGTATGCAATGTTTAGTGATGCCAGGCAATGAAATACTTGTCGGGGCTGCAAAAAGTAAATTTGAAAATGGTCAATTGACGGATGAAAGTACGATTGAATTTATCGGAAACGTTTGGAAGAAATTTGAGAAATGGGTGAAGATTGCCCCGAAGTGGATGGAGGAATAAAGTGACTGGCGAACGCGAACGACCTCATTTACTCATTGTGGACGGAATGGCACTATTATTTCGCTCGTTTTTCGCAACGGCTGCTTTTTCACAATACTTTCCAAACTCAAAAGGAATACCAACGAATGCCGTTCAGGGTTTTGCGCGTCATGTGATGTCTGCGAAACAGTTGATGAATCCCACCCATTTAGCCATCACATGGGATATGGGTGCCCGTACGTTTCGCAATGATTTATTCGACGGGTACAAAGCGAACCGTCCTGCACCACCAGAGGAAATGCTTCCACAATTTGATATGGCAAAACAAGTGGCTGATTTGATGGATTGGACAAGCTTTGGGGTTGTTGGAAAAGAAGCAGACGATGTCATTGGATCGCTTGCTTGTAAATTTGAAAACGAAGCGGACATGACGATTATTAGCGGAGATAAAGATTTACTCCAACTTTTGTCGCCTTCTACGACGATTGCTTTTACGAAAAAAGGGTATACAGAATATGACGTTTATACGTTGCAACGATTCCAAGAGGAATATTTGCTCGAACCGAAGCAATTTGCTGATGTAAAGGCATTTATGGGAGACTCGAGCGATGGTTATCCGGGTGTGAAAGGGATTGGCCCGAAAAGTGCGTTACAATTTATTCAAAACCACGGTTCTATCGATGGAGTCCTACAAAATATGGCTTCACTAAAACCTGGTCAACGTAAGAAAATTGAAGAATCACTGGAGATGCTAAAGTTGTCAAAAGAACTTGCAACGATCGATTGTGAAGTCCCGCTAGACGTCACGTTAGATGCATTGAAAGTAAATGATTATACGAAGAAACATATCGATGCGTTAAGTGAACAAGAATACCGAATCACCTTGCGTCATTTGCAATCATTATTTCCGATAAAGTAGTGGAGGGATTTTTTTGAGTAACAGATCCTATTTCGTACATATGAAAGATGTTATTTTGGCGAATGCAGAACAGTTAGCAACATTAATTACAGAGAAACAAAATGAGACGTATAAAGAATTAAAGGATTCAACTATCGACTTTTTGTCGATGCGAATAGAGTTAGTAGAGATGTACGGAGCATGTATGGGCTTATCCGAAGGTCAACGTGAGGAATTATTGAAAGAATGGGGAGAAAAATCAGGTACTTATACCGCAAGTCATGGCGATGTTTCGCTAGACATGATGCTTAGGGAAGTACCTCACTATCGAACCATTCTTGGAGACTTAATATTTGAAGAAGCGGAAAAACTGAAACTTACGACACGCGAATTTTACGAGGTCATCTCCTTATTCGACCGTTGCATCAACGATGTCGTATTCTACTTCAGTGTGCCTTTCGTGCAACATGAACAGAAAAAATTAGAAATTTCAAGACAACTTGTAACAGAACTGTCCGTACCTGTTGTACTCATTACAAATCAAATTGCCGTTCTACCTCTCATAGGCTCCATTAATGAAGAACGCGCAAAAGTATTACATGAACGTGCATTAAGTGAAGCCGCTCGCCTTCAAATCTCATACATGTATGTCGATTTATCCGGTGTGCAAACGATTGATACATATGTCGCGCAGCAATTATTTCACTTACTTGACTCCTTAGCATTACTAGGTATTGAAGGAAAGGTAAGTGGCATTTCGCCAATCATCGCACAAACACTAGTGCAACTTGGACTCGACTTTGGACGATTTGAAAGCTTCTCTTCGTTAAAACAAGCACTTGCAGAACTTAAACCAAACTAGAATGTGGGCGGATCCTTACAAACGTGAGGATTCGCTTATTTTTTGTATACGAAACTTTACGAATATGACTCTCTTTTGTCGGTGAGCCATTATCATGTATAAATAAACGCACCTCTCCGTTTACTTCTTCAAATCCAATCAACGGGACCCAGTGATAGGAAAACTCAAAATCAGAACGGAATTGAAATCGGAAATAGCGGTCAAATTTCATCGCCACAGGACGACCTTGTTGTAACTCTTCCAACGAATCCTCTAACGAGATTGTCTCAATATCCCACGAAGAACCAAGCAACTTCCGCAATCTTCTTTTCATTCGCCACGTAAAAAGTCCAATTCTCGTCGTCCCAAGTAATGCATACAACTCATTCATCCCATATGGACACGCATTCGGCATCCAATAATTCAACAGCGTAAAAACCGTTACAGGGCCACATGCCGAATTTCGACTAGCCGCCTCAATCGACGTATCATGTTGAGAAAACCCTTCTACATCCAATAAAACCTTCATGATAATCCCCTTTCAAGTAAGCAGGAATACGATTCAATGTGAAAAAAGTATAGCTTACTAGAAGAAAAACTGCCAAGGATAGAGGTAGCAGGGAAGGGTGAAAATGGCGTGCTACATTGGGATAATTTATCAGGCTATCATTATGGTTGTAAAAAATAAAAAGATTTTCGGTCAACCGAAAATCCTCCGAATGAGTAAAAGAGAAACTAGATACTGGATACACATAACGTCTAGATAAAGTAGTAGGCAGTCTATTAATAGGGAATTTCGTAACTTTGGGACACTTAGGCGCGGACATTTGGACACTTTCCTCGGACATTAGGACACTTTCCAGAAACATTGGGACACTTTCCTCGGACATTAGGACACTTTCCTCGGACATTAGGACACTTTCCAGAAACATTAGGACACATTCCTCGGACATTAGGACACTTTCCTCGGACATTAGGACACTTTCCTTGGACATTAGGACACTTTCGCTGGACATTAGGACACTTTCCTCGGACATTAGGACACTTTCCTCGGACATTAGGACACTTTCGCTGGACATTAGGACACTTTCCTCGGACATTAGGACACTTTCCAGAAACATTAGGACATTTTCGCTGGACATTAGGACACTTTCCAGAAACATTGGGACACTTTCCTCGGACATTAGGACACTTTCCAGAAACATTAGGACACATTCCTCGGACATTAGGACACTTTCCTCGGACATTAGGACACTTTCGCTGGACATTGGGACACTTTCCAGAAACATTGAGACACTTTCGCTGGACATTGGGACACTTTCCTTGGACATTAGGACACTTTCGCTGGACATTAGGACACTTTCCTCGGACATTAGGACACTTTCGCTGGACATTGGGACACTTTCCAGAAACATTGAGACACTTTCGCTGGACATTGGGACACTTTCCTCAAACATTGAGACACTTTCGCTGGACATTAGGACACTTTCCTCGGACATTAGGACACTTTCCTCGGACATTAGGACACTTTCCTCGGACATTAGGACACTCTGCCCGCGCAATACATTCACCTTGAAGATTTATTTTGAAGCCATCGATCTCTTTATGCTATATTAAAATTGACTAGTCAGTCGGTTTAAAAAGGGAGGGTGAGAAATTGATACGTTTATTAACAAAAGACGATTATGTAGCGGCTTCACAGTTGATTGCTTCCGCGTATCCTGGTATGGGGTTGGATTCGGAGGAGAAGCTCGAACAATTCCAGGAACGGTTACGGAGTGAGCAGGAAACAAAACAGGATTTGCGATATTATGGAAAATTTAATGTGTACGAAAAGTTAGTTGGCCTCTATCGGCTTCACGATTTTCTAGGGAATATTCACGGGGAAAAAGTGCGTCAGTTTGGTATAGGAATGGTTGCAGTGGATTTTTTTCATAAGAAGGAAAAAGTTGCGTTTGACTTGTTGACGCATTTTCATGAAACTGCGGCTTCAGAAGGCGTTTGCTTCACGACGTTGTATCCTTTTTCCATTCCGTTTTATCACAAAATGGGATACGGGTTAGGACCTACACGTTATGAATTTCGCTTACTTCCAAAAGAATTTCCTTCAAGTGGTGATAAATCGCGCGTTCAGTTTTTCGAAAAGAAGGAGAATAAAGCAATTAATGAGTTGTACGAACGTTTTGTCGATCAAACACACGGGATGATTTCGCGAACATCTAACCAGCTAGATATGATGGAAAAACGAGTGACACATTATGCTGGCGTGAAAGAGGATGATCGAATCACGGCAGCTGTCGCGTACAAGCTAGTTCCAGTAGCTGGTAGCCATTTTCTTGATCAAGAAATGGTAATTTACGAATGGTTTTGGGAGTCATCAGCAGCTTTTCGTGATACATGTGCATGGATTGCTAGTCAGCAAGATCAAGTGGGGAGAGTCGTTTATCGGACGCAGGATGTAAACTTCCTTCATGTAGTAGGAGATCCTAGAAATGATTCCAATATTCTTATTCATAGTGTTTACCATGAAGTGGCAAATGTTGGGGCAGGATTAATGTATCGCATTTTAGATATCGAGAAATTTGTGGCGACCACTCAATTTTCGTATGGAATGAAGCCATCTGAACCAACTAGTTTCACATTTAACGTGAACGATTCTTTTCATTCGCCAAATCAAGGAACGTATGAACTTACGTTCGCACAAGGTAAATGGGAAATCTCGAAATCTACAGACCCTGCTGAGTTTGACATCTCTATTAGTGATTTGTCTGCATGGTGGATGGGCACTGCATCGCTTGCCAGACTTGCGAAGTATGGGAACGTGACATTGCACACACAGCGAGCGGCGGAATTAGACAGGTATTTTCAAGCGCAAGAAATGCCGATGTGTTTGACGAGCTTTTAATGGAGGTGCGAAATGTCTCCAAAAGTAACAGAAACGTATAAACGACAAAAAGTGGAAGAACTTCTTGTTGCTGCTGAGAAGGTTTTTGCGGTTAAAGGATATTACGAAGCAACGATGGATGATTTGGTGAATGAAGTGTCGATGAGTAAAGGCTCCATCTATCACTATTTCTCCAGTAAAGAAGAAGTGTATCATGCGATGCTCGAGCGACTAGTGACGAAATCCTTGGAAATGTTAGAGGAACGGTTGCTCTCTAAATCGTCCGCTACCGAGAAGCTGGCGCATTTGTTTGAAGGATATAAGGAATGGGATTGGCAAGACAGGATGAAACTGTTACGTGCTACCAATCAATTAGAACATTGGATTAATGGCAGTAAAGCGTCGTCAAACGAGCGATATGTAGCGCATGCGAAAAAGTTTGAAGACTTTTTAACACCGATGATTGAGCTAGGGATTCAAGAGGGAGAATTTGACGAGTCAATCTCACCTACTTTAGCCGCAAAATATTTTTGGGTCATGATGGACGGTGTTTTTCTTCATGCCGCCGTGTTGCGACAATCATTTCCGTCAAAAGAAATGATTGAATTTGCACAGCACATGTTCATGAATTATTTACAAAGGGGAGAAAGAAATGGCGATCACGTATAAACGTTTTTCAGAGTTAACGTATGAAGAGGGGCATGCGCTTTTTTTGAAAGGATTTGAAGGGTATTTTATTCCCATGAAGCTAACATTTGACCAATTTACCACCCGTTTTGGCAATGAAGGGCTTTCCCCTGCACTTTCCGTTGTAGCGCTAGAAGAAGGTGTTCCATTTGGGTTTGTTTTACAAGGAATCCGAAAAGTTGGGGAAATGAAAATTTCCTGGAATGGCGGAACGGGAATCATTCCAAGTCATCGCGGGAAGAAGCTCGCAATTGGAATGATGGAAGAGGCAGAGAGAGTATTACTTGAAAACGGCGTAACGCTTCAAACGCTCGAAGCATTGTCCCAAAATGAACCGGCGATTGCTCTGTATGAACGAATGGGGTACAGCCTCACGGAAACGCTACGGTTCTTGAGTGGAAAAGGCAAGTTAGTAGACGAACTGCCTCCATTACGTTCGTTTACAATAGAGCGTGTTCCTGCACATCACCCAATTGGGGAAACTATTTTCCCAAAAGAAGCTCCTTGGCAGTGTATACCTAGTCACGGACCACGGGCTGGCGGAGAAATTGTGTTGTTGAAAAAAGATGAGGCCGTAACTTGCGCCGTTTTACTACGGAAAAATTATGCGACAGGTGATATTACGTTATTCCAAGTAAGTGAAGGAGAAGGAATCGAGCTTCTTCTTGCCCATGCGCTTGAAATGAACGAAGAGGTCAATCGTAATACGTATAACTTATCAGAAAAGTG